>JBBRBE010000002.1:0-112155 GCA_038206175.1 Chloroflexia bacterium | reverse complement strand
CACGATCAGCTTTTGGGAGTTCTCGATAGAGGGATGATAATGGTTAAAATTAAGGGCGACCAGCCAGCCTTCGTGGCGATACATCCAGCGCACGACATCGCCCAGATAGTGCATCAGGTTTGCCTGGGATAGGCTGTCGCCCATTTCATCTTCCTCGACTAAATATTCATCGGCATAGCCGATTACACCTACCCCCGCCCGCTCACTATCTTTGATGCTCATAACTTGTGTTACTCCCCGCTTTTATGGCACTTCTTGCCCCTGGCGTGCTTGGCCTATTATATCATCATTTCAGGCTTTGGATGCTGGCCCAAAAATTGCCGGAATTAAACCGGAGAATTCGATTATACCTAGAAAGGTCTGCAAACCTGTGAGTGAGCCTGTCACCGCACCGATCCCCACCCATTTAGATAGCGGCCCGTGGGCTGAAATGGCCCCTCCCCAGCCAGGCCGGGACAAAGAAATGCCGCCATTCCAAACCCCCTCCGTTTCCGAAGAAGAAGCCATCGCCCGGATGCTGAATGTAGCTAACGAAGTAGCCGATTTTTGCTTCCAGCACGCCGCAGAGGTAGACTACGAGGGCGGCTTTCCGCTCGAAGAGTTCGCCCGCCTGGGCGAGGCCGGGCTGTTGCGGGTGGCTCTGGGACGGGAACAGGGCGGGTTGGGCCTGGGCGAACCGGGACGAACCTTGCCGCTCTTGCGCCTGCTCAAGACCATCGGGCGGGGCAATCTGGCTGTCGGGCGGGTCTACGAAGGCCACATCAACGCCCTGCAACTGATCCAGACCTACGGCTCCCCGGCTCAACGCGCCCGCTACGCCGAGGAAGTTTGCCGGGAAGGGCGGGTCTTTGCGGTCTGGAATACCGAAGCCGCCGACGGCGTGAAGCTCGTGCCGATGGACGACGGACAATACCGGCTGGAAGGCTCCAAAACTTTTGCCTCCGGCGCGGGCTATGTCACCCGGCCTTTTGCCAACGGAGCCTTGCCGGATGGAAGCTGGCAAATGCTGATCGTGCCGATGGAGCGCGTCGCCACGACCACCGACCCGTCCTGGTGGAAACCGCTTGGCATGCGGGCCTCGGCTTCTTATAAAGTAGATTTTAGTGGCGTCGTGCTGGACGAAACCGATTTAATCGGCAAACCGGGCGACTACACCCGGCAGCCCTGGTTTAGCGGCGGGGCGATCCGCTTTGCGGCGGTGCAACTGGGCGGAGCCGAAGCTTTGCTAGATGCTACCCGCCGCTTTCTGCGCGACACGGGCCGCACCGACGACCCTTACCAGCGAACCCGGCTAGGCGAGATGGCGATCAAGGTCGAAAGCGGTATGCACTGGCTCCGCGGGGCCGCCGACGTGACCGACCGCTTCGGCCAACCGGACGGCCCGGACGCCGACACGGTGGTGGCCTATGCTAATATGATGCGGACGGCTATCGAGGGTATCTGCCTGGAAGTGTTGAACCTGGCCGAGCGGTCGGTCGGGGCGCGTGGCCTGCTTCGCCCGCATCCCTTCGAGCGGATCAGCCGCGACCTGACGCTCTACCTGCGCCAACCCGCCCCGGATGCGGCCCTGGCAAGCGTGGGTCGGTTCGTGCTGGATAGCGAGAAGGTCGCCGGGGAGTTGTGGACACATGAGCGGCAGTAAGTCCCCGCTGCCAGCCCTGGACGGCTCGGCTCTGGCCCGGCCCGATCAGTGGCCGCTCTTACCGGCCCGCGCTGCCGCCGGGCTGGGGCCAACCCTGGTAGTAGCTCCTCACCCGGATGACGAGTCGCTCGGTTGCGGCGGCTTGATTGCCCTCTTGCGGCAAGCGAGCCTGGCGGTGCGCGTCTTGTTCGTCAGCGACGGTAGCGGGTCGCATCCAAATTCGGTGCGCTACCCGCGTCCGGCCCTGGCCGCGTTGCGGCAGTCGGAAGCGTGGGAGGCTCTGGCCCGGCTAGGTGTAGACGCATCTGCCGTGACGTTCCTGGGCCTGCCCGATACCGCCGTACCCAACCAGGGCCAGCCTGGTTTCGAGGAAGCGGTCGAAGCCTGCGCCGAACTTGGGCGGCAATTTCAGCCCACCACGATTGTAGCTCCCTGGCGACGCGACCCGCATTGCGACCACCGGGCAAGCTGGCAAATCGTGGCTGCCGCCCGGCAACGCCTGAGCCAGCCTACGCGTCTGCTGGAATATCCGATCTGGGTCTGGACGCTGGCCGAAGGAGACGACGCACCTCAACCGGGCGAGATGCGGGCCTGGCGGCTGGATGTCGGGCCGGTGCAAACCCACAAGCAAGCCGCCGTCGCCGCGCACCGTTCGCAAACAACCGATTTGATTGATGACGACCCAACCGGCTTTCGGCTAACTCCCCAACTCTTAGCCGATTTTGCCCGGCCCTGGGAATTATATTTGGAGGCTATGAGTGAGTAATTCTATCCAGCCTGAGGCTGTCAGTTCCAACCAGACCCTCGATGAGGAGCAATTTGAGGCTCCGGCGGAACCTACCCCGCCCCCACCTGCCGCTTCGCTGCCGCCGAGCTATTTCGAGGCAATGTACCAGTCCAGCCCCGACCCCTGGAGTTTTGAAACCAGTGGCTATGAGGCGGGCAAATATGCCGCCACCGTGGCCGCCCTACCTCGCCCGCACTACCGAAACGCCTTCGAGATCGGTTGCTCAATTGGTGTGCTGACTCAGAAGCTAGCCGAACGAACCGAGAAATTACTTTCGGTAGACGTTTCGCAACTGGCTCTGCAACGAGCTAAAGTGCGTTGCCTCGCCCTGTCTAACGTGCGCTTCGAGCTACTCCGCATTCCTGCCGACTTCCCGGACGATATTTTCGACCTGATTGTACTTTCAGAAGTAGGTTATTACCTGGGAATGGAAGATTTATTATTAGCCCGCCAGGGCATCCTCGAACGGCTCGAACCGGGCGGGCATTTGATCCTGGTACACTGGACGCCCTTCGTGGATGAATACCCCCTGACCGGCGACATTGTACACGAGACTTTTCTGGAAAAGGTCGGCGACGGCTTAAAGCTGCTTCACAGCCAGCGCGAAGAACATTACCGGCTAGACCTGTTCGAGCGAAGCTGATCCGGCTCTTTTAAGGTAGTTCTGGGCTTTGTGAATGTTCAGGCGATTACCCCCTGCTCAACCCTGGGCCAGAAGTCTCTCAAGCCCTGGCGCAAGTCGCTGATCGCTCCGGCAATTTCGACGAGCGGGGGCCGGGGCAAGTGCAAAGTTGAGTTATCTTCGACCGCTTCGAGCAGGAGACCAAAAGAAGGAGCGGCCAACTGGCGTTCTAAAAAGCTGACGGACAAACCTAACCGCCCGGCCAGGTCTTCGATCTCCTGGCGTGGCGGGGTCAGGCCCAGGCGGGCGGTTTGCCACAGGCGGCGCAGGTTAGCCCGCGCTCGCGCCCGGTTTTCGATGGCGGCGGCTCCTTCGACCAGTTCCGGCACGTCCTGGCGGCACATCTGCGCCCACTCACCTAGCTTGTCGGCCATTCCGTCCTGCGCCCGCCCTATCTGGCGGGTCGAAGTGACGACCCAGGCCGCCGGGCTATGCCGGAACCGCGCATCCACCCGCCGCAAGGCCCGGTACAGGGCTACGTCTTCGCTCGACCGCACCGGCGGCAACCCGCCCACCCGCCAGTACATCTCGGCAGTCACGGCCATATTCGCGGCCTGGTGCTGGTGGTGGCGCGGCCACTCGTCGGCGGGGTCGGGGTCGAAACAATGCTCGTAGGCGGTCAGCAGCCGTTTGTAAGTCACGTCGCGCAGGTAGTACATTCGGGTTCCCCGGTCGAGGGCAGCGCGTCCGGCCCGGTCGGTCAGCACCCGGCCTCCTACCGCGTCCGCCCCGCGCCCGATTTCGGCCAAAAGAGCCGCAATCCAGGTGGGGCCAACCTGCGTATCGGCGTCGGTGGAAGCGATTAGCGTACCGGGTCGGCCCAATCCTTGCAAGCGGCGGCCCGCCTCGTCCATCAAGAGTTGCCGCGCCCGCCCGACGTGAGCCTGGGCCGGGGGCAGGGTTATCTCGGCCACGTGCAAAGCCAGGGCCGGATGCAAGCGGCCAAACTCGCGGGCGACCTGGGCCGACGCGTCCTGGCAATTGTTGGCAAGCAAAATCACTTCGTAGCGGCGCGGGTCAAGCGGACGTCCGGCGGCGTCGGTCTGCACCGCCAATGCGTGCAAGTGGCGTTCCAGGTTGCCCGCTTCGTCCTTGACCGGCACGATCACGGACACTTCCAGGGCCGGGTCGGGCGGAGTATCCACCAGAGGCGCAAGAACCGCGCAATTGACCGCGACCGGGGCGGTCGGTTCCATCCGAAGCATTGCTGTACAATCTATTTTCTAGCTCAGCCTGGCTGAGTTTTCCGAATTTTTGCCCACATACAATACAAAAAAGGGGCTAATCTGACTATTAGCCTTCTTTAGACTTATGCGAATATTTAGTCTAAACCTTTGTGGTTTTTTGAGCAGGATTCGTGCCAATTTATTAAATCTCAAACAGATTGGACTCTAAACACCGAAAGGATAGAACCTCCGATGCAAATAATGGAAACGCTGCTCGGCTGTTTTGGTTCGCGCTTCACCCTGCATTTCCTGCCGCGCCGTCACCAGGTGCGGTTGTCACCCCTGGGCAAATTCTATGATCTACCCTGGCATCTAACACTTGGCTTCAAAGTAGGCGACACAAGCCGCATCTTGCCCTTCGCAGGCGAAGCTCCGGCCAACGGGTCGTCCCAGGTTTTCCCCGAAATCGAGATGGAACTGACCGCTACGAGCCTGACTTTTCGGGCCAGAGACCGCCAGCTAAACCTGGCCGCTACTTTTGTTTTCACCGCCCCCTTTTACCCCCAGGACGAGCCGGTTTCGCTTTCGCCCTTCTTCTACCTCGATGTCACCCTCGACCAGACCCCCGCCGACAAGACAGTTCAGTTCCTGGCGGGCCTGGCGTTAGCTCCCGACGCCGCCCAGACTGGCGTTATCCGCGAAGAATTAGCCGAGGCTAAGCTGCCTTATGGAGGGGTAGTAGAGGCGCAATACCGCGAGATCAAGGGCCATTGGGGGCCAGCCGACCCGCCCGACCAGCTTTCCAGGCAAACCTTCCAGGCTCCGGTAGCCCTGGCTCTGCATAGCTGGCCGCAGGGAGTCGAACCTACTTTTGAAGGAACTGAGGCGGGCGGTCTGGCAATCGGGGCGAGTGGCCCCTTAGCGGCGGGGAGTTCCTTCGGCCTGCTACTGGCGACCTATCTTGATGGGCCGGTACTGGAAATCAAAGAGCAGTTCTACACCTTCAAGTACACCCGCCTCTGGCCCGACCTGGCCGCCGTCTGCCGCTATGCCGTAACTGAACAGGAAAATATCCGGGCTAAAACCGCCTTCTTCGATAATATGCTATTAGAATCGTCGCTGGGCAAGGCTAAAACTGATTTTATCGGCTTCACCTTCCAGAGCTACCTGATCAACACCTGGTGGGCCGTCCCGCAAAACGCGAGTGCTTCTGACCCTGACCAGAATGGGGCGGCGGTAGACTGGTGGAGCGTCTGGGAGGGCAACTGCGTTTTTCACTCGACTGTAGATGTCGAATATAACCTGGCCTGGGTTTACCTTTTGCTCTGGCCCGCCCTGCTGGAAAAAACCCTGAACCAGTGGCGCGGCTATTTGCAGCAGGACGAGCGGGGCGTCTGGCTCAGCCACGATATAGGCGGACTGCTGGGAGCTAACCGCCAGGTTTACGGACATGGAATGGAAGTCGAGGAGAACTGCAATTTTGTGTTGCTGGTCTACGCCCTGTGGCGGTTTAGCGGGCGAAGCGAGGTAATCGAGGCGAACCGGGCGGTCGTGGCCGAGCTGATCCGCTTTGTGCTGGATAGCGACACGACCGGCAACGGTTGGCCGAACCGGGGAACCGCCAACACGATTGACGATGCATCGGCGGCGGTGCAGTTTGGCCGCGAACAAACTTATCTGGCGGTCAAGGCTCTCTCGGCCAGCTTTGCCGCCAGGCGCATTTTAGAAGGGGAGGCGGAGTACCTCGAACTGATCGAAGAATGTCGCCGCCACGGGCAACAGGCCAATCAGACGCTCCAGGAGCAAGCCTGGCTGGGCGACCACTACGCCGTGACGCTCGACCGCACTACCGACGGCCTGACGAATCCCTGGACGGGCCAACCTCTGCCGCCGGGCGAACTGGACGGCTGGAACGCTCATTCGCTCTACACCACCAACGGTCTGCTCTACCTGCTGGCGACCGACACCGGGAACGGCGCGAATTTGCCGCCGGGCAATTACGACCGCTACCGCCAGGATTTAGAAGCCAGCCTGCGCCACTCCCTGAGCGAATACGGCTGTACCCATTCCAGCCGCGACCGCAGCAACATCTGGGTTTCGCAAAATCTCCACCGCGACCTGATCGCAGGCTACCTGGGCGACGACCTGGCCGAGATGACCGAGCGATACTGGGCTTTCCAGCAGTTCGAGAATAGCCAGGGCCGGGGTGGTGGCTTCGTAGATACTTATGGTGCCAACCACCTCCACTACTACCCACGCGGCATCACCAGCCTGGGCCTCTTAAACGCCCTGGCCGGGCTACGTCTCGACCGGGTAGCCGGGATTATTCAGTTCAAGCCGGTACGCCTGCCCCTGCGCCTACCCCTTCCAGCCCTGGCCGATTGGCCCTCCGGTCGCCTGCCCTGGGCTAACTTCCGGCTAGAGGCGGGCCGCGTAGTGTTGGATATAGAAAACGAGGATTTGCTGGGCGGTCTAAAGGTAGAGCTACTATAAGCGGAACATTTACCCTTATAAAAACATGGCGAATTCTCTTTAAGTTTGAAAAAGCCCTGCTCTATCTCACCGCCCGCCCATTCCGCTCAAAGTAACCCCTTCGATAAAGAAACGCTGGAAGATCACGAACACGATCAAGACCGGCGACATTACCACCAGGCTCCCGGCCATCAGCCAGGCCCAATTGACCGACCCGCCTGCCGCGAACTCGAACTGGCGCAGCCCCAGTTGCAAAGTATAAAGCGGTTCGCTTTGCAGGTACAGCAGCGGCCCCATGAAATCTTCCCAGGCCGCCTGAAAAGTAAAGATCGCAATGGCAGCCAGGGCCGGTTTGGTTAGCGGCAACACAATCTGCCACCAGATACGCAGTTCGTTCGCGCCGTCAATGCGGGCCGCTTCGGAAAGTTCCATCGGGATGCCCCGCATGAACTGGCGCAAGAGGAAGATATAAAAAGCACTGCCGGTAAAAGCCGGGACGGTCAGGGGCAAGAAGGTATTGATCCAGTTGTCCGACCCCTGAAAGCCAAAAGCCGGAAGCTTGGAGAACAAAATATACTGCGGAATTAAGAGAACGATACCTGGTAGCATCATCGTCGCCAGCACCAGCGAGAAAACCAGGTCGCGGCCCGGCCAGCGCAACCGGGCGAAAGCATAAGCCACCAGAGCCGTCGAGATCACCCGCCCGACCACATCCACGAAGGTAATGATGATCGTATTCAGCCACCACTGGCCCCAATACTCGTTAAAGCTAAAGGCTTCGGTGTAATTTTCCCAGACGATCTTTTCGGGTATCCATTTGCCATCCCCCGCCAATCGTGCATCTTTGAGCGAAGTGGAAATCATCCACAAGAAAGGCACAATAAAGAGGAAGCTCATCAAGGCCAGGGCGACCCAGGCAATCACCCGGCCTACCGACCAACCTTTTGGCCGACTGGCAGTGGGCCGGTCTATGATCGCCCGCGTTTCGTTCAGTTGCTCAATTGTAGTTGCCATTATCTTACCCGCCTACCTTCTAGTTATGACCTGGTTAGCATCTAGTTATCATCTACGCATCTTCTAGTTAGCATCTACATTAAACTACCCGTTATTTAGCCGCTATTTACCTTCGGTTTCGTAGTGAACCCAGCGTTTAGCCAGCCAGAGTTGGGCCACTGTCACCAGCATAATGATGCCAAACAGCACCCAGGCCATCGCCGAGGCATAACCCATTTGCAACGTCGCTTGCCCGGTGCGGCCAAAAGCCCGGTTGTACAGATAGAGAACGTAGAACAAGAGTGAACCATCCGGCCCGCCAGTCGCCGAATCTTTGCCGGTAATGATAAAAGCAGTCGAGAAAATCTGAAAAGCACCGATAATGCCCGTAACGACCTGGAAGAAAATCGTGGGCGAAAGCATGGGCAGAGTAATATTCCAGGTCTTCTGTACGCTGTTAGCTCCGTCAATTTCGGCGGCCTCGTAAAGCGAGGTAGGCACGCCTTTAAGACCAGCCAGGTAGATCAAGATATTGCCGCCAATCCACCACATCCCCATTACGACGATGCCGGGTTTAGTCCAGTTCGGGTCAACAAACCAACCGGGCCGCGCACTTTCGGGGACACCGAAAAACCCTAGAAAATTGTTGAAAAGACCGTCGGGGGCCAGAATCCATTTCCACAAGAAGATAGCCGCCACCCCCGCCAGCACCTGCGGTAGATAAAAAATGGTTCGGTAAAGCTTCACGCCGGGCAAATCCATATTCAGCAAGAGCGCAATGCCAATCGAAGCAATAGT
Source organism: Chloroflexia bacterium (assembly GCA_038206175.1). Classification (GTDB taxonomy): domain Bacteria; phylum Chloroflexota; class Chloroflexia; order Chloroheliales; family Chloroheliaceae; genus 54-19. The sequence goes on along the minus strand of JBBRBE010000002.1, from coordinate 103,615 downwards.
TACAATAGGAATTTTGACCAGCACGATCCAGAAGGTATTTCCGAGCGATTGAAAAAACCGCTCGTCTTTGAAAAGATTAGTGTAGTTGTCGGTACCGACCCAGGCCGTATCTCCGGTGATGCTGTAGTTCGTAAAACTGGCGTAAGCCGAAAAAAGCATCGGCCCGACCGTAAAAAGAACAAAACCTAGAATCCAGGGCAGCGCAAACAACCAACCGGTCAGAGCCTCGCGGGTGGCCGGTCGCCAGAACTGGCGGCGACCGGTCGAACGTTCAATTGCTCTTGCCATCTCGACCTCCTTTCTTGTAAAGCAGCGAGCAGCACGAATGACGAGTAACCGATAAATCTTAAAGGAGAATTATCGGTTACTCGTCATTGTTCAAGGGCTACTTCTTCTTGGCTATTTCAGCGTCAATAGCCTGTTGCGCTTCGTCCATGGCGGCTTTGGCGTCCTTTTTGCCGTCGTAGACATCGCGGGTGCGCTTGTCAATTTGTTCGCCATAGTTGGCGTACAGGCTGGCAAAAGGCATCACACGGGTAGTTCCCAGAGCCGTCACCATTTTGCTCCAGTTCGGGTCAGCCGCCAGGGTGGGGTCTTTGGCCGCTTCCATGTTGGCTGGAATTTCGTAAGTATCCCGCGCCCAGGAAGTAATCGCCTTCTGCGCCGTGGCACACTTGATAAACTCCCAGGCTGCGTCGGTGTTTTTGGAGCCACGCGGGATCGAAAGAGCAAACCCGCCACTGGAATTAGCCGGTTTAGTGTTGTCGTTATAAGGCAAATCGGCCACGCCCCAATCCAGGTTCTCCTTGCCGCTACCGTCGGCTTTAGAGACCTGCGGGCGGTAGAAATTAAGTTGCGAAGCGTAACCGTTGATGTCCGTGAACATCGCTACTTTGCCGGACATGAAAGCGTCGTTGGGCGGAGAGGAAAAAGAACCCCGGAATTTGTCGAAAGCGGTATAGCCGCCAAACCCGTCCGTCCACTTCTTGATCCAGTTGAGGGCTTCGATAACTTTCGGGTCGTTAGCCACCGGCTTACCGTCCTTTGTCACATATTCGGCTCCATTCAAGGTGGCCCACAGGTCCCAGTTGCCCGCCAGGAGCGGCGAAAAACCGAGCCGGGCAAAAGAGCCGTCGCCGTTCTTCTTATCCAGCTTGGCGGCATACTGCTCGACCTCGGACCAGGTTTTGGGCGGCTTCTCCGGGTCCAGGCCCGCTTCCTTGAAAGCGTTCTTGCTGTAATAAAGCATGCGTACATCGGTTGAGAAAGGAATACCGTAAGTGGCCCCCTTATAGAGGGTTTGCTGCCAGGTAAAAGGCCAGAAAGCCGAACCATCAATACCGTCGCGGGTAGCCAGGGTTTGCAGGTTAGTCTCGATGTTATTAGCGGCCGCCTGAGGAAGTTTGGGCCGGTCTTCCACGATCACATCTGGCATACCCGACCCGGCAGCGACTGCCGCCGTATTTGCGGTGTAAATATCGCTAAAAGGTTTGAAAGTCTCGGTAATCTTCACGTTGGGCAGTTCCTGCTGGCAGATCGCTACCACCCGCCGGATAGCGTTGCGCCGGACAGGGGAACTCCAAAAATGCCATAATTCCACCTTACCTGAAACGTTCTTGTTAATTTTCAGCCCGCCCTCGGTCGAGGCGATGGCAGTGGTACCACCTCCGGCGGCAGTGGTACCACCTCCGGCGGCAGTGGTGGATGCCGAACTCGTCGGAGCAGCAGTGTTGTCGCCGCAAGCAACCAGCAGCAGGCTGCCGATACTGGCAATCAGTACCAGCACCGACACACGCTTGAGTGTGTACATGCCAAAGCTTGTGAACATACGTTGTTCCTTTCTACTCAGTCTATTAGAGGTCTACCAGTCTATACTTGACTAAGCCCAGGTATTCAAGTTCAAGAGCATCCACTAATGTATAAGATTTGTTTCCAATGCGGCTGAAACTCGTTCTAACAGCAGACACTATTGACCAACTGCTTTTTCAGGTCAATAATGTAACGTTTCCTTATTTCAAATAGCAACCAGGCCAGTGGTACTAAGGTCTCATAATGTGGCAATTTTCGTGCCAACTATGAAATTTTTAGAACATATGCGAAAATATCAGCCGAAGCTTGTTACTGACTTAGCCAGGGCGAGTCCAAAGCCGGGTTCTGGTCGGGCCTTCCTGGTTTGGTCTCGCCCCAGTTACTTATCGGCAGAGGCTGGTCGCCTCGGTCAGTTACAGTTATAATAATCGAGCCGATTCCAGTCGAAAGTTGCCCAACCAGAAGTTAGCCCGACCACGTACAGGTTTGAAGCGAAGTTCACAAGGACAAAGGACAAAAGAGGAAGAAAATATGCAATCGCAGACTCTGAGTAAGCTAGTGTCAGCCCTCGAACAATTCAGACCTTACCTGTATCTGGCCGAGCGGCCCCTGACCGGGCTGGAATGGTCGCCCGAACCGCCCCTGGGCTGTCGTCCCGAAAAGCTAGGGCAATATGGCGGCTGGCAGCCCATCGCTGTGGGCGGAGCCTGGGACGGTCCCGATACGACCGTCTGGTTTCGAGGGTCGCTACCCATTCCCTCCGAGTGGGCCGGACAGGGGGTCGCGCTGAAGCTGCGATTTGGCCCTTATCACGATGTTTGGGAACCGGAATCGCTGGTTTACCTGAACGAGCAGGAAAGCCAGGCTCTCGATAGATACCACCACCGCCTCACTCTGACTTCACAGGCCAGCGGTGACGAAGTTTATCGGCTGGCCGTCGAAGCTTACTCTGGCCTGGACAACACCCGCCCGGTACTGACCGAATGCAGTCTGGCGACGATCAACGGCCCGGCCCACCAGTTTTATTTTAACCTGCAAGCGGGGGTGCTGGCAGTCCAGGAAATCCCGGCGGACAATCTGCTGCACCACGAACTGCTAAACCTCTTGAATGAAGCCTACCGGGTGCTGGATTGGAGCCTGCCCGGTTCGCCCGCTTTCCAGGCTTCCCTGACCGAGGCTAACCGGCTCCTGGAAGCGGGCTTCGAGAATTTGCGGACGCTCAACCCGGCCCGGCGTCCACAGACCACCATCACCGGCCACGCTCATATTGACGTTGCCTGGCTCTGGCCGCTTTCCCAGACGCGCCGCAAAGCCGCCCGCACTTTTAGCACCGTCCTGAAGCTGATGGAAGACTACCCCGATTACCATTTCACTCAGAGCCAGCCGCAGCTTTACCAGTTCGTCAAGGAAGACCAGCCGCAGCTTTACCGGCGCATCCAGGAGCGGGCCGCCGAAGGACGCTGGGAACCAACCGGGGGAATGTGGGTAGAATCGGACTGCAACCTGACGAGTGGCGAAAGCCTGGTGCGCCAATTTCTTTACGGGCAAGCTTTTTTCCAGGCCGAATTTGGTCGGCGCAGCCGGGTTTTGTGGCTGCCGGACGCTTTCGGCTTTAGCCCGACCCTGCCGCAACTCATGCTGGGGAGTGGTGTAGACTACTTCATGACGACCAAACTTAGCTGGAACCAGTTTAATCGCTTTCCTGCCGATACTTTCTGGTGGGAAGGGCTGGACGGTTCGCGGGTGCTGGCTCATTTTGTGACGTCGCCCACCTCGGACGGGGAAGCCTGGCAGACCTACAACGGCAGCTTTACTGGAGCGGAAGTAGCCGGGTTGTGGCAAAGTTACCGTCAGAAAGAACTAAACAGCGAACTACTTTACCTCTATGGCTGGGGCGATGGCGGCGGCGGCCCGACCTACGAAATGCTGGAACGCGCCGCCCGATGGAAAGATTTTCCCGGTCTGCCCAGCACCGCGCAAGGCGGAGCCGAACCCTTTTTCGAGCGGCTGGACGCACGGGTCGGTGGGGCCGAGGAATTGCCTCGGTTTTACGGCGAACTGTACATGGAATATCACCAGGGGACTTTTACCAGTCAGGCCTGGCTCAAACGGGCCAACCGGCACAACGAGTTCGCCCTGCGCGAGGCGGAACTTTACGCGGGCTGGGCGGCCCGACCCGCTCAGGCCCGGCCTGACCCGCGCCTGGCGGCGGCCTGGCAAAAGATGTTGCTCAATCAATTTCACGACATTCTGCCCGGTTCTTCGATTGGCCCAGTCTACGCCGACGCCCGGCGCGACCACGCCTTTATCGCCCAGACCGCCCAAACCGTGCGAGAGGAAGCCCTGGCCGACCTGACCCGGAATATCGGCGGGGAGGGTTGGGCTGTTTTCAACTCGCTTGGCTGGACTCGCCACGAACCGCTGCTGCTGCCGGGCCTGCACAACCCTGGGGCCGGGCTGGTCGAAGCCGCCAGCGGCCAAATCCTGACGACCCAGCCGACCGAAGACGGTACGCTGGTAGCCGGGCTACGGATACCTTCTATGGGCTACGCTATCTTGAAAGAGGATCAGCTCGAAGCGTTCAGTTCGGCCCAGCTAGAAGTAAGCCTGGAACCAGCCCGGTTGGAAAATCAATTTTTGAGAGTGGAGTTCGACCGGCAGGGCGAGATAAGCTCGATTTTCGACAAAGAAGCCGGACGCGAGGTCGTCGCGGCGGGCCAGACGCTCAACCGTCTGATCGCTTACGAAGATCGCCCGCGCCGCTTCACGGCCTGGAACATCGAGCCGTACTACCGCGAGAAAGCCACCCCTTTGCAAGAACTTAGCCGTCTGGAAGTGGTGGAAGAAGGGCCGGTGCGGGCTACCCTTGAAATCGAGCGCAAATACCTTAATTCGAGCATTATTCAGCGCATCAGCCTGTGGGCTGGCAGTCGGCGGCTGGATTTTGCCACCCGGATTGACTGGCACGAACACCAGATCATGCTCAAGGCTCTGTTTCCGCTCAATATTCACACCGACCAGGCGACCTGTGAGGTGGCTTTTGGCAACTACACCCGGCCTACTCACCCCAACACCGAGTGGGAACAGGCTCGCTACGAGGTTTGCGCCCACAAATGGGTAGACCTGGGCGAAGACGATTACGGAGTAAGTCTCCTGAACGACGGGAAATTTGGGCATAGCCTGGAACGCCACACCCTCGGCCTGACCCTGCTCAAATCCCCCGACTCGCCCGACCCGGACGCCGACCAGGGCCTACACTTTTTTACCTACAGCCTTTACCCTCACCGGGGCGATTGGCGGCAGGCCCAGACGGTACGGCAAGCCTACGGCCTGAACCTGGGCGTGCAGGCCCGACCCCTGACCGGAGGCGGCGCGGGTGCAACGGGGGAGCAAGGAAAGGCGACCAAAGCTTTTTCGCTCTTGCAAAACGAGCGGCCCGGTGTAGTGCTGGATACGCTCAAAGCGGCAGAGGACGGCGAAGGTTTGATTTTGCGGCTCTACGAATGCCACAACGGGCGCGGCCCGGAACGGCTGACGTTTGCCTTTCCCATCGATGCCGCCTGGGAGTGCAACCTGCTGGAAGACAAGTTGCACCCCCTCGAACCGGACGGCCACAGCCTGAACCTGACGGTGCGCCCTTACGAAGTCAAAACTATCCGGGTGATCCTGGCGAATCAGCCCTAGCCAGGTAGCCAGATTATTTCTGGCGATACCAGGGCAAGGGGCGCACGTTGTAGCTGGCCTCGCCTTCACGGGTAGCGGCTTGCCGGGCGGTGACGGCGGCGCGGGCGGTATCCAGCGAAGTATAGCAGGGGATGCCGTTCTCGACCGCCGCCCGGCGAATTTCGAAACCATCCAGGAGGGGCCGACGCCGCCCGGTGACAGTGTTAACCACGGCGATGACCTGCCCGCTCTTAACCAGATCAACCGTATCGGGCCGACCCTGGCCGATCTTGTGGGCGGTCACTTTGACCCGCACCCCGGCATTCTCGATCATCGCGGCGGTTCCTTCGGTGGCAGCCAGGTCGTAGCCCAGGTCGGCCAGGTCGCGGATGATTTCGAGGGCTTCGGTTTTGTCGCGGTCGGCCACCGAGAAGAGGATCGTGCCTTTGGGCGGTAGAGCCAGGCCCGCCGCGATCAGAGCTTTTTGCATCGCTGCCGGGTAAGTCTTGTCAATGCCCATCACCTCGCCGGTAGATTTCATCTCCGGCCCCAGATAAGTATCCACCCCCGAAAGTTTGGACATGCTAAAGACCGGGGCTTTGACGGCCACCAGTGGTTGCTTGGGCCACAAGCCGCCACTGTAACCCTGCTCTTTGAGCGAATGGCCCAGCATAATGTTAACGGCCAGTTTGACCATCGGCACGCCGGTTACTTTGCTGAGAAAAGGCACGGTGCGACTGGCCCTTGGGTTGACTTCCAGAATGTAAACCCGGCCCTGGAAGATCACGAACTGAATATTGATCAGCCCTCTAGCGTTCAGGCCCAGGCCAACCTTCGTAGTGTACTCGACTACCGTATCCACCTCGTGCCGGTAGAGGTTTACGCCGGGGTAGACCGCAAAAGAGTCGCCACTATGCACGCCCGCCCGCTCGATATGCTCCATCACGCCCGGTATCAGCACCGTTTCGCCGTCGCAAATCGCGTCTACCTCCACTTCTTTGCCTTCGAGGTATTTGTCCACCAGCACCGGGTGTTTCTCGCTGACGCGGGCAACCGTCGTAACGTATCGCTGGAGGTCGGCGTCGCTATGGCAAATTTCCATCGCCCGCCCGCCCAGCACGTAGCTAGGCCGCACCAGCACCGGGTAGCCGATCTGGGCGGCTACTTTGAAAGCATCGCTGACTTGCATCACGGTCGCACCGGGCGGTTGGCTGATCCCCAGGCGCGAGACAAAATCCTCGAAACGTTTACGGTCTTCGGCCAGGTCAATTGCCTCGGCACTACTGCCGATAATCGGTACGCCCGCCAGCGAAAGCGGTTGGGCCAGATTGATCGCGGTCTGCCCGCCAAACTGCAAGATTACCGGGGGAAGCTCCCGGCTATCCTCGTTCTGGCCCGGCAACGCCTCGTTTTCCAGAATGTCCTGCACGCTCTCCTCGTCCAACGCCTCGAAGTAAAGCCGGTCGCTCGTGTCAAAGTCGGTCGAGACCGTTTCAGGGTTCGAGTTGATCATGATCGAGCGCACCCCGGCCTCCTGCAAAGCCCAGGCCGCGTGAACACTCGAATAATCAAACTCGATACCCTGCCCGATCCGAATCGGCCCGCTCCCGATCACGACCCCTTTCGGGCCGGGCAGGGGCAAAGCCTCGTTTTCTTCTTCGTAAGTGCTGTAGAAGTAAGGCGTAACTGCCTCGAACTCGGCGGCGCAGGTATCCACCATCTTGTAGACCGGGCGCAAACCGTTCTCGCGGCGCATCTCGCGCACGCGGGCCGGGCGTTCGTCGGTCAACTCTCCTACCTGATCATCGCTAAAGCCCAACCGCTTGGCCTCACGCAAAACGCCTACGGTCATCTTGGTATTGCCTAACAGCTTACGCTCCATCGCCACCAGACCTTGAAAGCGACGCAAAAACCACATATCAATTCGGCTGCGCTCGTAAAGCTCCTCGGTACTGACGTTGCGCCGCAAGGCCGCGAAAATAGCCCACAATCGCCGGTCGTTGGCCCGGTCAATGTACTTGAAGATCGTGTCAAGTTGTTGGGCTAGATCGCCCTGCGACCACTCGCCTTCTTCCCACATCAGGCTTTTGCCGCCCCATTCGAGCGAACGCACCGCTTTTTGAAAAGCTGGCTCGAAAGCCCGGTCTATCGCCATCACCTCGCCGGTCGCTTTCATCTGCGTGCCAATCGTGCGGTCGCCGGTCGGGAACTTGTCGAAAGGCCAGCGTGGAATTTTTACCACACAATAATCGAGGGTTGGCTCGAAAGCCGCTTTTGTCTGCCGGGTGACGGCGTTGGGGATTTCGTCCAGCCGTTTGCCGATAGCAATTTTGGCGGCGACGCGGGCAATCGGGTAGCCGGTGGCTTTGGAAGCCAGCGCACTTGAACGGCTAACCCGTGGGTTGACTTCGATCACGTAATATTGGAAAGAAAAAGGGTCGAGAGCATACTGCACATTGCAGCCGCCTTCGATACCCAACGCCCGGATGATTTTAATCGAAGCACTCCGTAACATCTGGTATTCTTTGTCCGATAGCGTCTGGCTGGGTGCAATTACAATCGAGTCGCCGGTATGTACCCCCAGCGGGTCGAGGTTTTCCATATTGCAGATCGTGATGCAAGTATCGTTAGCGTCGCGCATCACTTCGTATTCGACTTCTTTCCAGCCGCCCAGGTATTTCTCGACCAGCACCTGCGAGATCGGGCTGGCCCGCAGACCGCTTTCGACAAAGCCCTTAAATTCTTCGGCATTGCGTGCGATCCCGCCGCCAGTTCCACCCAGAGTATAGGCAGGCCGGATGATCAGCGGCAAGCCGATTCTTTCGCCCGCCGCCAGCGCGTCCTCGACCGTGTTAGCAATCTCGCTTTCGATCATCGGCTCGCCAAGTTCGGTCAAAAGAGCTTTGAAGAGTTCGCGGTCTTCGGCCTTTTTGATCCCGCTTAGCGGAGTACCCAGCACCCGCACGTTGTATCGCTCCAAAAGGCCCGCATCGGAGAGGGCGACGGCCAAATTCAGGCCGGTTTGCCCGCCCAGCGTCGCCAGGAGGCTATCCGGTCGTTCCGCCTCCATAATCCGGCCTACCACTTCGACCGTCAGGGGTTCGACATAAACGGCATCGGCCACCCCTTCGTCCGTCATAATCGTGGCCGGGTTAGAATTGACCAGGACGGATTGAATGCCTTCTTCGCGCAGAGCTTTGCAAGCCTGCGTCCCGGCATAGTCGAACTCGGCGGCCTGACCGATCACAATCGGGCCGCTGCCCAGCACCAGCACTTTTTTAATCGGGCGCATATCTTTAGGCGGGACAACATTTTGCGGCTCTGTCATTTTAGAGTTTTTTCACCATTTCCTGCTAAATTTTGTTCGTTCTACAACCCGGTATCGAGGAGCGGCTTTGCTCAAGAGGATATTATACGCTAAAAATGGCCTTCCTACTCTACAAAATAGTTATACAAAATGGTTATATTGTAAAATCAGGAGAAGCCAAATATAATCCAGTTCAGAACCTGTACCGCGACTCATTAGAAAAGGTGTAATGCTGAGCCTGAAAAAGCTAAGCTATTAAATACAGATAAGCCAGGTTTTATGCCACGCGCAGCTTCAAAACCGAAACCAACGCTCGAACTGGAACGCGCTCTTTTGCTAGAGGGTAAATGGCTGATTGCCGGAGTGGATGAAGTGGGGGTCGGGGCAATAGCCGGGCCGTTGGTCGCGGCGGCGGTAGTGCTACCTTTGCCCGGCGCAGGGGATGATATTGACCTGGGCTTAAAAGAACTGGCCGCCCGCTTGAGTGAGGTACGCGATAGTCATCACTTATACACCGACCAACGGGATAATCTTTATCCGCTCATCCAGGAAATGGCCGGGTTCCAGATCGGTTTGGGCCTCATCGAGGTGGCCGAACTAGGCCAGCTTAACAACCAGGAGCAAGCTGCGATCCTGGCTCGGACGCGGGCAGTCGAGGCGTTACCCGCAACCCCTGATTTTGTTTTACTGGACGGGCGGGTGAGGATTGAAGGGCCAATACCGTTTGGCAAAGTGGATAAGGTCAGCAATGGTACTTCGAGCCTGACGGTTGCGGCGGCTTCGATTATTGCGGGCGTTACTCATCACCGTTTGATGCTGGAACAAGATGAGCTTTACCCGCTCTATGGCTTTCGGCGGCACAATGGTAACATTAGCCCGGCACACCTGACGGCTTTAGCTCAGTACGGCCCTTCCCCGATCCATCACCTGCATAACCGAATTGTACAGGGTTTTCTCTTTTAATAGCTCGATGCGTTCTCCTGACCATCCTGGCGCAAAGGCTATTTCAAAAAGTTCTGGCCCTGACCAAAGGAACTTGATATAGCCCAAATTGAAATGACTGGCTATAAACCGGGCGCACTCGGTTGGGAGGTCCCAAACACACGGCAGCTATTATCACGAACACTGGGGTTTCGATTTGTATTTCGAGGCTAAAGTTGCTACCAAACTAGCCGAGTTCCTGAGCCGTCTCAAACCAGACCAGGATGGTTTTTGGATTATCCAGGCCAACGGCGAAATTGTCGACAAACCAGTAATCTACCAAACATTCTTGTAGGAAAGGTGAAATACAGTTGTAGTAAAACCTAAAAACCAGCTTGAACAAGTGTACTTAGATTCGTATAAGCCTGAAACGGCGAAAGCTGAACGCAAACAGAGTTGAAAAGCTTGTTCCTTTGCGAAAACCACACCGTTTCAGGCCAAATGCGCTAAAATCGAACTCTACGCAACCGGAGTGACCAGATTATCAGAAGTAACGTTGCGCAGTTCACCGTTGTTTGCTTGCGCGTCCGCTTCGGTTTTGCGCCGGGCAATAGCATAAATCATTAAGCCATAGCCACATTTAGCCGCTACGTCCGCAATGCTGTAACCGACTTGCAAAGCTACCGTCGAAGTGCCGCCACTCAACCCAAGAACCGGGATGAGGTAAGCAATCGGATAAAAGCCCCAGGTTGCCACTAGAAGCAGGCGGATATTCCGAATGAGTACCTTCACCGACTCAGGCTGTCGCGCATTCGAGCCTGACAATTGCACCCACAGCACGTAAAGAATGTAGGCAAAGGGGATGGTGCTGAGAGTACCCCAGATTAGGCGTGTCCCGTTATCCCCGGCGATTTCTCCGGGATACCCCAGGGCAATCATCAGGGCCGCCGCCGTCATCAGCCGGGCCAACAGATACTTATCCTTGCCATTCTGAAGCCGCAAAACGGTTACGAGTTCCGCCAGTAAAAGGGGTACGGTCAGTAACCAGTCTACATAGCGGTATGCGTCGTTGAACGGGGTGCCACTCAGTACGTATGACCCGTTTTGAAGGGTGAAGGCACTGTTCCAGCTCTCGAAAATGCGGAAGTAGTGATAGCCTGCCACCACTACTACGAGTGAAGACAGAATCAGTGCTCCCCGGTATTTTTCAGCGACCTGCGTGCGAACCAGGATGAAAAAAACAAACGAGGCGAGCATTGCTGCAAAAGTGAAAGAGAAGACGTTGTAGACAATCTGGTACTGGTCGAAAGTTAAGCCACCTTTGGGTATCATATAAACACATCTTTCTAGAGATTTACTCAACGTTAAACTGCTCGGATATGTTTCATCTTTGAGGGTTACAGTTACACGTCGAGACTCAGGCGACACAGGCAAATGCAAACTGACAGCGTATACTACGTAGAACTAATTTATTCAGGTCGTTTAGAACAACTTAAACGCTGTTGAAGCTAGTCTACCCCTCGGACTGATCAAAAGCAATGTATTTTTGTGATAGAAATAACAAACAAAAGGTGATGTTTTGGAGTAGGGTTACATGTAACGATGTTAAAAGCCTGTTTTTAGGAAGGGGTTCAGGGCTGGGATAAGTCAAATGTCATCAAAAAATCTATAGACAAAATTAGAAACTTTGTTATAATTATTTTAAGATAAACTCTACATAAGTATCAGATTTGAGCCTGAGACAAGAGGCAGACCGTATGAATCTAGTAGCCAGCCAGCTAGAACTTACTAACGGCACGCGGCGTGACCGGGGCGATTGCATGCTCGACGCCGAAGGGACAACGCCACCGCCGGTAATCGCCCGACGCGGCGCACTCTATATCCTCACCGAGACCGAAACGATGGCGGCGGGCCAACCTCGACCGGGCGATATTGACCTGTGCCGGGAAGCCCAGGAAATCATTGTGCGCGAATTTTACAATTTCAACGCCTCCGCGACGGTGACAAGTGCCTTGCGCCACGCCCTCGAAAAGGCGAACCAGGCCATCTTCAATCACAACAGTGCCATTCTGCCTCCCGAACGGCGCGGCCTGGGCCTGAGCGTAACCGTCGTGCGCGGCCAGGAACTTTTTATGGCCCAACTGCCGCCCACCCAGGCTTACATCTCGCACGGTGGACAGATCAGCTATCTTCCAGCGGCCCCGCTTGGCCCCCGGCCTGTGCCAGCCGTTCCCCGCCCGGCGGCAGCCCGCACCGGAACCGATCCGCAAGCCACCCTGCCTATGCCCAGCCGTCAGGCTTTGCCCGCCCTGGGTCGCTATAGCGCGATTGAGCCGACCCTCACCCGCAACGTTTTCGAGGAAGGCGACTTGCTGGTGCTGTGTTCCTCCGGCTTTGCCACCGCGCTCGGAGCCGATGGCGTAGAATGGGCACTCTCGAACTCCGACAGTCGCAGCACGCTCTTGAATCTGTCCGAGTTCGCCCGCACCAACGGTATCAGCGACGGGTACGCCCTGACGGTCGGAGCCAGAGCCGAATTTGCCTCGCGTTCCACCACCCCCCGCCGCCAATCTCCTGCAACCGAACGACCGACCGCACCGCAAGAGGCCGACCTTTACGCCGGGCCGCGCTCGAAAAGCCAGACTGGGCCGAGCGGCTCGAATAATCCGCCCGGCGAAGATTTAAGTGCCGCCTCGCGCAACCTGGCCGCTTCGCTGGGCGACCGCCCGACGACCAGACGCCCCGCCCAACCCCACCCCGCGCCGGACGAAGGGTTGGAGGATAACCCGCTGGCTCCCCTGGTCGAAAACCGCACCAAAGACCCCTGGTTGGCCCGCGAGGACGACGACTTGAACCGCCCGGCTTACCTGCGTGGTCGCACACTCTCGCCGGAACCGCCCGGCCCGGTTTCGGCCAACGGCTCCGAAATTCGGCCTGCCAACAGCCAAAAGCAGCCGACCGGCACTTTTAAGGTCGGCCAATCTACCGACCCGGCAGCCCGCCGCAACTTTAGCTATACCGACGCATCGGAAGAGGCCGGTTATTCCCGCCAGCCCACCGACCGCATGTCGGCTTTGCCTCCTCCTCCTCCCGGCTTCGAGGAGACAACCCACGCCCCGGCCAGCCAGGACGAGGGAGCCACCTGGGGCAGTTCGAGTTCGAGTGGAAGGCGAGAGCGACCCAGCCTCAGGCCGGGTTTCTTCAACCGGGGCCAACCGGCTAACGAGGTCGCTACATCTTACAGCGACCTGATGGACGGGGACGGTTACGGCCCGCCCTCCGACGGCAAGCGACCCCGGCGGCGTGCGCCTTTCAAGCTCGGCTTCAACCGGAACTGGCTGTTAGCCGGAGCGGGAGTCGTCGTTGGCCTCATCCTGGTCGCAGTGCTGATCGGCTTTTTGAGGGGTGGAAGCGGCGGAGATGAAGCAAAAACCCGCGAGTTCTTGCAATCCGCCGAGCAAAAACGCGCTCAGGCCCAGCAACTGGCCGCCAGCGACCCGGCCCGCGCCCGCGCCCTGCTGACTCAGGCTCAAGCCGACCTGGATACCGCCCGGCAACAAAAAGCCGCCGCCACCGACCTGCAAACCGCCCAGACCGCCCTCACCACGACCCTCAACAATGTGAACCGGGTGACAGTCCCCGCCGATATTCGCCAGGCGATTGACCTGAGCAGCCAGGGCCAGGGCGTGCGCCTCTCCAAAGGCTTGCTCGACCCGACCGGCGACCGGCTTTACCTGCTCGATAGCGGGCGCGGCGCACTCTACAGCACCGATACCCAGGGCGCGGTTAAAACCCTGCTCAAGAACGGCGACAAAGCCGGGGGAGCCGTTTTTGGCAAACCCGTGGCGATGGCAGCCCGGCCCGATGGCCTGATGGTGCTGGACGACGGTAACATCGTCTGGATTTACAACAAGAATACCGGCGGTTGGACGGCTCAGGCTCTGGGCGGAACGGCGGGTTGGAACACCAAAGGGTCGCGGATGGCCGCTTCGTTCCAGGGTAATCTCTACCTGCTCGGCACAGGCAAAGGCCAGATTTTGAAGTACAACGCCGGAGCCTACACCGCCAACCCCGACGAGTGGCTCGATCCAGGTCTGGTAGAGAGCCTGAACCTCGATAGTTCGGCGGGCTTCTCGATTGATGGGACGATCTACACGCTCAGCCCGGAAGGTAAGATCGTGCAACTGGCCCGGCCCGGCGGCAAAGACAAAGGCGCGGTCGTGCAGCAGTTCGACCTCAAAGCGGGCAACCTGCTCGGCCCGCCCCTGAGCCAGCCTGTTGCGCTCAACGTCGGTAGTCTCGAATTTCCCTTCTTCTTCGTGGTAGACGCCGAAAAGCGGGTTTTGCAGTTCAACAAAGCCAACGGCTCGTTTGTCCAGCAGTTCCAGGCTGCGCCTGGTCGCAAAGAGTTCGACAATGTGCAAGATGTGATAGTTGACGAGACAAACCAGCGGCTGTACCTTGTCGGCTTGCAAAAGGTGCAGGTGATGAGCCTCCCGGTTGGCCCCGGTGGGACGGCCACCCCCGCGTCTGGTACTACGCCGCAACCGAGCGGCCAGCCGAACAGGACGCCCAACCCTTCGACCAGCCCTCAGCCGAACTCGAACGGCAACACCAACGTTACGATTATTACCGGCCAACCGACCGTGCGGCCTTAGTGTTACAGGTCGGAGTACGCCTGAACTTGTGAAGATTGGGCTTAGAGCAAATTAGAGGTTAATGCACAGGTCTAAAGCTAGAATCAGCAGTATTATTTGCCTCTTACTGAGCCTGATTTTCCTCGATCCTTTGCTCGGTAGCGGCTCCGGCCAGCCTATTTTGGGAGCCTCGGCGGCCGGGCCAGCGTTCCCGGCGGGCTTCCTACGCCTGACCGCCAGCCTACCTTTACCCTCTGGCTATGGGCTGGCCGGGTCCGCCCAAACCCCGCCACCCGAAAACAAGCCCGACGCCGCCACCAGCGATTACCTGGCCGACCCTTTGCGCTTGCTCTTCCCCTCGGCCCCCGCCTCACTCGACCTGAGCAACACCGACCAGGCCATCTTTGCGAACGGTACGCCTGGTTTCGACCTGTTCGCGCTGGGGGTGCTGTCGTCGGCTGAAAGCACCACCACCACCGCGCTGACCAAAACTCTGACCCTCGAACTCGGCGGCGGCTTCCGGGGCCGAGTGTTCGCTAGTCCGGCCTGGCTCGATCCCTTGCCCGACCGCTTTATCAATCCGCAGGGTCAGGGTAAGCTTCAAATCGAGGTTAAGGTGCGCCAGGATGCCGGACAGGGCGCGGGCCTCTTGCCCGGCCAAACCAACTGGGGGCGACTGCTGCTTTCGCTCAACGGGACGCTGTTCGACTATGCCGTACCGCTCCTGGTTCCGGCTCCTAACGGGGTAGGGCGGGCCGAAGGCGAAGGGGTATTTACCCTTTACCGCCATCTAACCGCCCGGTTGGACGCTCAGGGCGATCTCGATGCCTTGATCGGCAGCCCGGCTTTTCCCAACGGCGGCCAATTCGCTCTCGGCCTGATCGTGGATTACCTCGGCGAGAAAGAATATAACGGACGGCTGCCGCAACTCCAATTTCTCGACCGGGTAGCCGAAACGCTGGCCGCCAAAGATTACAACGCCGACGGCTGGATTGGCTTCAAGCCGGAAGATGTGGTTATCGGTGCGCCGGGTTGGGCTTTAGGAAAAAAGACAAAATAGGTTCAGGTTCAATTTTGCCCTCATCTAATTTTCAGCCTCGCCCGGCCCGTCCCCTTCCAGGCCGTTCGCCCTGGTTCGGTCGGCTGGCCCTGGCTCTGGTTACGGCCCTGCCGCTCGTGCTAACCGCCTGTGCCGATGGCCTGCCGCCAACGGATGTCGCCCGCCGCTACCTGGGCAATATGCGCGATGCCGCCTACAGTCCCGCCTACGACCTCTTGAGTGCCGACTCACAACTAAAAGTCAGCCGCAGCCAGTACAGCGACCGGCTTGGCCGGGCCAGGCAAGAAGCGGGCATTGTCAAAACCGAGATTGTGCAAGTGCTAGAACCGAGCATCGTCGGCAAGCGGGCCAGCGTCCCCTACCAGCTAGAAGTAACTCTGCAAAACGGCCAGAAGTTGACCCTGTTCGAGTCAATGGTGCTGCTGCAACAGGATAACGGCTGGCGCGTTCTCTGGCCTCCCCAATAAAATTTAAAATTACCTGTAAAAATGCAACCACGAGTTGGTACAGACCGCCCGGCCACACCCGTAGGGCGTAACCGGACGGGTAAACTTGTTTTACAAAATCTGGATATAACAAACACCCAAATTAGAACGTTCATGAGGGAGGGGCAATAGATTAAAAAAAGCTAATAAGGCACAGGAGAAATCAAAATGACAGGTGTTAACAAACGGCTAGGGCTGGGCCTGGTAGCGGTATTGCTGGCCCTGGTGGTGGCGGGGAGTTGGCCCGGTGCGGCCCGCGCCGAGGAAAGCCGCTACTTCCCGGAGACCGGCCAGACCGTCGAGGGACGATTTTTGCGCTACTGGCTGGCAAACGGTGGATTGCCGGTCTTTGGCTATCCGATTGGCCCGGCCCAACCCCAACTTGACCCTGAAACAGGCCGGACTTACCTGACCCAATGGTTCGAGCGCAACCGCTTCGAGTATCACCCCGAACTGGCCGGAACACGTTATGAAGTTTTGCTGGGCCTTTTGGGAAAAGATTTGCGGCGCGAAGCTCTGCTGACCGATTCTAGCTTCCAACGCGCCGTCCCGATCCAACTGACCGGCGTAAAGTCGCTCTACTTTATGGAAACCGGCCACAACATTAGCAGCGAGTTTTTGGATTACTGGCTTAAAAACGGCGGCCTCCAACGCTTTGGCTATCCTATCAGCGAAAACCGCGACGAAATTGACCCCGAAACCGGCCAGGCTTATTCGATGCAGTGGTTCGAGCGGGCGCGGTTCGAGTATCATCCTGAGAATAAACCGCCTTTTGACGTGTTGTTGGGGCTGCTGGGTAATCAGCTCAAGCGACCTACAAGCAAAATCGAGTACACGCGACGGCTGGATAAAACCCAGCTTTATTACCCCACCGGCCTGGCAGTGGACGCCCAGGACAACCTTTACGTCACCAGCACCTACGATTTTTCATTCAAAATCCATAAATACGATTCGCAGGGACGGCTCGTACTGGCTTTTGCCCGGCCCAACAAAACTGAAGACGGCAATCTGTATCGTCCGGGCGACCTGATGGTGGACAGCCAGGGCAATATTTATGTGGCTGAATTAGGGTTACTCTACAGCACTCCGACCGCCGTATCAATCCTCAAATTCGACGCGCAGGGCCGCTTCCTCAAACGCTGGGGGGGCTATGGCACGGGTGACGGCCAGTTCAACCAGCCTGTGGGCCTGGTGTCCGATGCAGCTAATAACATCTATGTGTTAGACCAGAATAACCACTCCGTGCAGAAGTTCGACTCCGAAGGCAATTTTTTGTTAAAATGGGGCAGTAGAGGTAGCGGCGATGGTCAGTTCCAGCAAGCCGACGGCTTTGCGATTGACCGCCAGGGTTATCTTTATGTAGCCGACGCCGAGGGACCCAGCAACGACGGACCCAAAACCCCGCGCATCCAGAAATTCGATGGACAGGGCAAGTTGTTGCAAAAATGGGGCAGCGGGCCGGGCGCAATCCCTTTGCGGTTCGGTTACGGCAGCGTCTCGTTCTATCCAAGCGGTCTGGCGGTAGATGCACAGGACAACCTTTTCATCCTGGATGGCAACAATTCGCGCCTGCTCAAGTTCGACCGAGACGGCGTTTTACGCTCCTTCATGGGTCAGAGAGGTAATGCCAACGGCGAGTTCAATTACACCAACGACCTCGTGCTGGACAGCCAGGGCAACCTGTACGCTTCGGATGGCGCGATCAATGGCGTCCCCGACCTCGACCGGGTGCAAAAGTTCCGGCAACGCTAACGGCTTATAAGCCTGGCCGGACGGTGATAAAAACCGCCCGGCCAAATTCTATTCTTTATTTTGTACAAAGTCGTCAGGCGCACAAGCCGCAAAGCGGGCCGGGAACATTTAGCCGGGCCGGGTCGTATAGCAAAATGAGGCTAACTCAGGAATGGAATGATATTTGCTAATCACGTGTACTAGCGGCGAGTTGACTGGACTGTTTGGCCTGATTGGACGGACTGATTGGTTGGACTTATTCGACATAAGACTGATTGGATTGAGTTGGACGAATTGAATTGGACGGAAGGTAGAAAGCGAAAGGCTGGTAAAAGATGGGTATTCTTGACCGTATCGGCATGATTGTGCGCTCGAACGTAAACTCGGTGTTGGAGAAATCCTCGAACCCGGAAGCCGATCTGAACCTGTTTATGCTGGATATGCAGAACGGCGTTAAGCAGGTCGAGAGCGAAATTTACAACGCCGTCGCCCGCGAGAAAATGTACGAGATGAATGCCACCGATCAACGCCGCAAGGTGCAGGATTGGGACGCTAAGGCGCAGTTGGCGGTAAAATCCAACCGGGACGACCTGGCAACCGAAGCCTTGCGCCAGAAGCTTCTGGCCGAGGAAGAAGCCTCCCGCCTGGAAACCCAGGCCCAGGATCAAAAAGCCGCTACGGCTCACCTGCGCCAGCAGCTTGACGAACTCAAGCAAAAGTACGCCGACACCGAACGGAACAAGGGTAACCTGATTGCTCAGTACAATATGCTCAAGTACGGCGAAAAGGTGATGGGCGTCAAAGACCCGGCTACCGGCATGCCCGTGAGCGACTACTCTCGCATGCAGCAGAAGATCATGGCGCAGGAAGCCCGCGCCGAGATGGACGAGCAGCAGTTTCGCGGGGCCGCCGCCGAAGCCGAGCTAAACCGCATGCAAACCGAAGCGACGTTGGAAGACGAACTGGCCGCGCTCAAGCAGCGTATGGGCGGCAACAAGCCGAAAACCGAAGCCGAAACACCTAAACCAGCCTCCGGCGAAGATAAACCCTACGACGAAAAGTAGGGACTATTTTGACCGACCGCCCGACCCGTTCGCCTAAACCAGCTTCCACTCCGGCCCCGCGCTCTTTGTTGAACCTGGGGGGTGGAGACCGGCGCGGGTTGCAACGAGCGTTCCAGGCTCTCGTCGGGCGGGCCGGAATAGCAGAAGCCCCCGCCGATCCGCTAGAAACTCACTTAGTCCAGGTTTTGCAATTGTTGCAGAGCCTGGGCTTTGTGCTTCATTCTACCCCTGGCGACCCGCCCGCCCTTTCGCATCCGCTGGCTCCCGACCGGCGCATTGCCCTGGTCCTGTCCAGCCCTGAAACCGACCCCGAAGCGACGGCTTTAGCCTGGGCCACGCGCAACTTTCCCGAAATGGAGTTTTACCTGCCGTTCATCATCTTACGGGCGACGCGTCAGAAACGCCTGGCCGGGGCCGGGCCAACCCGCCCTCGCCCGCCCGAACCTGAATACGACGAGGACGGCTTTCTGGCCGATCAGCCTTGATTGACATTATTGATAACGACAAACCCCTGATCATTCTAACCGGGCCGACCGCCGTCGGTAAATCCTCCCTGGCTCTGGCTCTGGCTCAGAAGTTCGAGGGCGAAATAGTCGCCGCCGATAGCCGCACGGTCTACCGGGGGATGGACATTGCCACGGCCAAAGCAACACCCACCGACCTCGCCCGTGTACCGCATCATCTGATAAACATCGTGCGGCCCGACCAGGATTTTAGCCTGCCCGATTTTCTCGAACGTGCCACCGCCTCAATCGAAGACATCCAGGCCCGCCAACGGCGGCCCTTCCTGGTCGGTGGCACGATGTTGTACATCACTGCCCTGGTGGAAGGCTGGCAAGTTCCCCGCGTCGCGCCCCGGCCCGGCTTGCGCGAGGAACTCGAAGCCGACACCGCCCGCCGTGGCCCTCAGGCTCTTTACGCCGAACTCAAAGCCCTCGACCCTGCCGCCGCCGAGCGGATCAACCCCTCGAACGTGCGCCGGATCGTGCGGGCCTGGGAGGTTTACCACACGACCGGGCAACTTTTCTCCGAGGCACAGGGCAAACAGGGAACACCCTACCGCCTGCTCAAACTCGGCCTGACTCTCGAACGCGAAGCCCTTTATGGCCGCGCCGACGCTCGCATCGAGAGCATGTTCGAGGCCGGGCTGGTCGAAGAAGTCCAGACGCTCCTGGCGGCAGGCTACTCCACCACCTCCCCGGCTATGAGCAGCGTCGGCTACAGCCAGGTAATCGCCTATCTCAAAGGCCAGTTAAGCCTGGCTCAGGCCAAAGAACAGATGCGTTTCGCCACTCACCGCTACATCCGCCATCAATACGCCTGGTTCCGCCGCGCCTCCGCTATTCAATGGCTGGACGCCGCTGCTCCTACCGTGGAAACACAAGCGGCCAACCTTATAAGCTCCTTTTTAGGGCTGCCTGCGTAGTTCTGCCTCCGGCCCCCAGCTAACAAAGAATTACAGTCCGATGAAGCCGATTGCGAAGATTACCAGCAAGGGTACAGTTACAAATAAAGGTAACAGTTCAGCCAGCTATAAAACCAAAAGGGCCAGGGCTAATAAAACTTAACCCTGGCCCTTTTTTAGCTTCACGTTCAGGCGTCGGTTCCGACCCAGAAATAGTTCTGCGGCACGTTCTTGGCTCCCATCACCCGCACGCCTACGCTTTGCATTGCCGGTTCGTAGTCGGCGGAAGGCACCGTGTCGTTGAGCATGCAAACGCTGGGAGTGCGGCCATAATGCTGTTTGTAGCGCAGTACCGCTTCGTCAATCTTCGCTCCGATAGTTTTCTTGGGATTATCGTCATACCATACAAAATACATAATAAGAACCTCCTTTGTCGGGGAAGGAAAGGCGGGCCACCCGTTACCAGTTCCAGCCCACCGAATTACTTACTCACTTACCTCAAAAAATCAGCCACTCCTCGGCCTTCGGCCTCTCTACTCGTTATCGCCAATCATCCGAAATTCGGCCTCGACTGCTTCCTCCTGGCGCGATAAAGCCCGACGAGATTGAGCCGGACGTGCCACAGGTCGCCGGGCCGGACGAGGGCGCGGATGGGCCGCGACTTCATCAGCGTAGGCGTAATCGTTACGCGCCGGGGCCGGACGGTAGGACGGCGGTGGGGGTGGGCCGTAGTAAGCGTCGTATTGCTCTGGCTCCGGCTGCGGGGTGTCGTAGTAGTAAGGCTCTTCGTATTGCGGCGCATCATAATATTCTTCCGGGTAGCCGTCTTGCAAAGCGTAATATTCGGGCGCAGCAGGACGGCGATAATATTCGGCCTCCTGCTGGCGGCGGCGGTTCGAGGGCAATCGGCGGGGAGCCTCGTAAGCTTCGCGGGGGTCGCGGCGGCGCGGTTCGACGGCGGGCTGATAATATTCCGGCCCTGGCCCTTCCATATAACCGGCGTAACCGTAGCCGTCGGGATAACCCTCATAAGCGGCGTTCATCTGTGGCAAAGGCGACTGCTGCGGCTGTTGCAGGATAATAATCGGCTGTTGCGGGGCTTCTTCGTAGGCCATCTGGCGACGGTCGGTATGGCCCCGGCCAATCAGCATTATCATTACCAGCAGGAGCGGCAGGCAGCCCAATAGCCCCAGGCCCACGCCAACCGCCACGCCCCAACCTCCCGGCGGCATCGCCAGGGCCACGAAAACGCCCAGCGCGGCCCCAAAGCCCAGCATCAAGCTCCCAAATAACTTCTTCATCGCTCCTACTCTCTCCTGCTTGCCTATGCACGTAAGCGTTTAATAAGTAATGGCCTTTCGAGCCATCAGGAACCCATTTTGAAAGAACCCCCGGTGCGCGTCTTTACGCTGCTCAACAAACTCGTGCGGTCCTCTTCCCCCGGTTGCGGACGAGAAGGAATCGGCTTGAGCGGCGGAGTTGTCCCGGCCACCGGGCGACTGGAACGAAGCGGTCGGGCCGGTTCCTCGTATTCTTCCTCATCCTCGAAATCGTCATCGAGCCTACCGGATCCCGCCGCACCCGGCTCTAACTCCAATTCGTCGTCCAGTTCGTTCCAGGCGTCGCGCTCCTGGCGGACAGGGTTCGGTACTCGCGGCTTAGGCTGCTCCTGTGCGACTCCCGCCGTCCGGCGGGGCCGACTGCGCTCTTGTTCGCGTTGCGCTCTGGCCGGGTTGTAGTAGGTCTCTTCTTCCCCGGCCTCTGCGACTCGGCGACGCGGCTTGGCCGTCTCCCGGTGCTGCTGGATCGTCTCCTGATAGCGGCTTAGCCGTTCGGCGATACCCAACGCCCGTTCCGAGTTATCGTCGAAAGTATTAGCAAGGGCAGTCTGGAACTGCCGTTTTCCACGGAGGTTGCCGGTACGTGGCGCACTCTCGTAATGGTCGTCGGCGTCATCAGCATAATCCAGGTCGTCTTCGTAGTCCGGTTCGTAAGCCTGACCCTGGTTCGGGCGGCGGAATTGCCGGGAAGCGGGCTGGCGGCTTTCTTCAAACTGCCGCTCGCCCGAACGTCGCCGGGCCGGGGACACCTGGCGTTCCTGAAGTTGTGGCTCTTGCTCCGGGCGGCGCGAACGCTCCGGGCCAACCGGCACACCGCCCAGGTGTTCTACCGTCTGCCGCATCTCTTCCGGGCTGATGTGGGCCGACTGCACTCGGCTGGTTTCACCTCTGGCAAAGAGCAGAAAATCACCCCGGCCCATCAGTTTATCCGCTCCGCTTCCGGCCACGCCACTGGCGACGCGGGCATCTTCCCCCGATACCACTCGACCCACCAGGCGGGTCGGGAAATTGCTTTTGGCGATCCCGCCGATTACGCTGGCGGCAGGTTTTTGGGTACAGGCCACCAGGTGAATGCCAGCCTCGCGTCCGCGCTGGGTCAGGCGGGTAACTTGCTGCTCCATCTCCTTGCCGTTGACCATAATCAGGTCGGCCAGTTCGTCAATGAAAATCACCAGGATCGGGCTATTCACACCGGTTTCGTCGCGCTTCTCCATGTGGCGCACGGCCCATTTGAGGCGGTGCAAACCGTCTTGCGGGTCGGTGACAACCGGGCAAACCAGGTTTGGCAACCCGTTAAAATCGCGGTAGCCCCGGCCTTTGGGGTCAATCAAAAGCAGTTTCAGTTTATCGGGCGTGTTTTGCAGGGCTAAACTGGCGATCATACTCCGAGCCAGCACGGTTTTACCGCTCCCGGTCGTGCCACTGATCAAAATATGGGCAATATCCGGCGAGTCTAGCCGCAGCAGCAGGGGTACGCCGCTTTCGTCCAGGCCCAGCACCGGGGCGTTCGGCGGCAGGTCGCCCGGCAAATTTCGCATCAAGGGAAAGAGACGCACCGCTACCGGGTCGGGCCGGGGAACCTCGATTTTTACAAAATAGCCATCGCGGGTAATTCGGCAATGCGTCACACCGAGGGCCAGGGCCAATTCCTCGGCCAGCGCGGCTACCCGGTTATACTTGACCCCGGCACCCAGCTTGATATGAAACTGAATTAGCCGTGGCGAAATATTCCCGCCTACCACACTGGCTTCAAGCCCGTGGGAATGCAGGGTATACTCAATGCCGTCGGCCTGGTGGTCGAGAAGAGTACGCATCTAACCTAGTTCCTTTTGTCTTTAAGTGGCCCCATTTCTGCCCAACCTGACGCCGTGGAAATAACGAAAACAACACAAAACATGATGCTGTCTAACACCGCGGCGGGTCGGGATAGCCGTTGGAGTGTCCAGGCAACTTATTTTTGAGCCTGGGTGCGTGTGGACGCAAGCAGGAGGCAGTCTTTTGTTCTAAGTGAAAGAAATTAGAACCAATGTTTCAAGATGTATTTTACTAGAACATGCGTCCTATGTCAAGAGGTTAGTGAGGTGAGAATTACCCCAAAGATAAGAAGTTAAGGAAATAAAAATGAGGCTGAAAATAGCCATTAAAGGCCAAAATGTGACAACATCATTGTCACAAAAGATGCTCTAATCGTTCGCGCAATTCTTCCTGGCTCGGCACGCCCATCAATAAATCGGCCACCCGGCCTTTATTGAAAATGATCAAGGTTGGCAGAGTTGTCACCCCTAAACTATCGGCAACCGGCCCTTCTTCGTCCACGTCGAGCTTTCCAAACCCCGCCCGGCCCGCAAATTCGGTCGCTAACGCCGCCACAATCGGGGCGACATTGCGGCACGGCCCGCACCATTCGGCCCAGAAATCCACCAGCACCGGAACCTGGCTCTCCAGCACCTCGCGCCGGAAATTCTCGACCGTAAAAGTCGCTACCAGACCTTCCGCTCCCGTCTCGCCCAGGCTTTCCTCGTGGCCCTCGATCCGCTCGCGCAGGTCGGCCAGCAGATGCCGCAATTCCTGCCGCACTGCCGGGTCGGTCGTCGCTTGCAACCGGGCCTCGTACTCGGCCAACCGCAAGCGGGCCTCGCCTAGTTCCCTTTCCAACCCCGCACGCTCCTGTTCCGACATAATCAATCCTGTCTTTCCCTGCGGTAGCCCGTTCAGTTGAAAAGGCTACCGTTTCCATCCCTGATAGCAGGGTTTAGACGTTGCGGAGGAGGCCCAGCACCAGGGTCGAGCCGTCCAGTTCGACCTCCTGGCGGTAGGCGGTAGGCGCGTCAGTCTGGCCGGGGTAGAGCGCAGTCGAGAGCGTTTCGGCTCCGAGGTAGCGCACCGCTTCGGGGTCGGCCAGAGCCTCGGCCAGATCGGAGGCCAATCCGTTCGCGTCCCGTGTCACCTCGTAGTAAACCGTGATCTTGTCCGCGATGTTGAAGTCGGCGTCCTTGCGGGCCGACTGGATCGAGCGCACCAGGTCGCGCAACAGCCCTTCGCGCTTGAGTTCCGGCGTCACGAGCTTGTTGAGAGCCACGGTGTAGCCGCCGTCCTCGGTAACGGCATAACCCTCTTTCTGCTTCGCTTCGACCAGCACTTCTTCTGAAGCCAGTTCCAGCGTTTCGCCATCCGGCAAAGTGACCGTAAGGGTCTGGCCCGTCCGCAGCCGAGCCGACGCCGCGCTACCGTCCATTCCGGCCAGAGCTTTTTGCACCAGGCCCAACTGTTTGCCTAGCTTTGGCCCCAGCAGCTTGAAGTTAGCCTTGACGTTGTAGCTCATGATGTCGGCTCCATCCTCGACCAGCACCATCTCCTTCACGTTTAGCTCTTCCAGCACTTGCTGCTTGAAGCGTTCCAGTCCGGCCCGCTCCGAAGCTTCCCGTGGCTTGACCAGCACTTCCAGCAACGGCTGGCGCACCTTCAACTTCGAGGCACTCCGGGCCGCCCGGCCCAGGCTAACCACCCGGATCACCGAGGCAGTATCTTTCAACAGAGCCTCGTCAATCAGGCCCAGGTCAGCCGTGGGCCAGTCGCATAGGTGGACGCTTTCGGGCGCGTCCGCTTGCACCGTCTGCACCAGATTACGGTACATCGAATCCGACACGAACGGAATGAAGGGAGCGCACAGCTTTGTCAGCGTCACCAGAGCCTCGTAAAGGGTCTGGTAGGCCGCCAGCTTATCGGCGTCGCCCTCGCTCTTCCAGAAGCGGCGGCGGTTGCGCCGGACATACCAGTTCGACAGGTCATCCACAAAACCCTCGATAGCCCGCGCCGGGCCGGTCACTTCGTAACGCTCCATCGCCTCGGTCACGTCGCGCACGAGAGCGTTGAGGCGTGAAAGTAGCCAGCGATCTATCAGAGGCCGCTCGGCGGGCGGCACAGTCGCGCTCAGGTCGGGCTGATCCAGGTTGGCGTATGTCACGAAAAAGCTGTAAGTATTCCACAGCGTCAGCATAAACCGCCGGATGCTCTCGCTCACCAGGTCTTGCGAGAAACGGCGTGGTTCGCCCGGCGGGTTGGCCGTGTAGAAATACCAGCGCAGTGCATCGGCTCCCTGCGCGTTCAGCACGTTCCAGGGATCAACGATATTGCCCTTCGACTTGCTCATCTTGAAACCTTCGCCATCCAGGATATGACCCAGGCAGATCACGTTCTTGTAAGCGGGTTGCTCCTTGATCAGCGTACCCAGCGCGTGCAGCGTGTAGAACCAGCCACGAGTCTGGTCAATCGCCTCGCAGATGTAATCCGCTGGGAACCATTCCTGGTCGAAATCGCTGGCATGTTCAAAAGGCCAATGCACCTGCGCGTAAGGCATCGCGCCGCTATCGAACCAGGCGTCAATCACCATCGGCAACCGCCGCATCGTGCCGCCCTCGGCAAAAGGCGAAGGATAGATTAGCTCGTCCACGTAGGGCCGGTGCAAATCGCTATCGCGCAAAGACTGGCCGGTTTTTTCCTCTAGCTCGGCCACGCTGCCGATGCACTCGATCTGGTGGGTCTGGTCGCATTGCCAGAGCGGAAGCGGCGTTCCCCAGTAACGTTCGCGGCTCAAAGCCCAATCCACGTTGTTTTCGAGCCAGTTGCCAAAGCGTCCCTGCTTGACGTTGGCGGGGTACCAGTTGATCTTCTGGTTGTTCGCCACCATCTCGTCCTTGACGCTGGTGGTTTTGATGTACCAGCTATCTTTTGCAAAGAAAAGCAGGGGTGTTTTGCACCGCCAGCAGAAGGGGTAAGTGTGCGAAACTCGCCCGCTCCGCCACAAGAAACCGCGCTCCTTGAGGTCGTGGGTGATGTCCGGGTCGGCAGTCTTGAAGAATTTGCGCTCGAACTGCGGAAAAGCCGCCAGCACCTTGCCGGTCAGGTCTACCGAAAAGAGGGTCGGCAATCCCGCCCGCCGTCCTACTTCCAGGTCGCCGTAAGCCGGCGCGATATGCACGATGCCTGTACCCTCGCCAAGCTCGACTATTTCATCGGTGATGGTGCGATAAGCCGCGCTCGTATCGGCGGGCAGATTGTTCAAACCAACGCCCTGGTAAAGCGGTTGGTAGCGGAAGCCAACCAGATCGGCCCCTTGCGCCTCACCCAGCACATCGTAAGCGTTTTCGCCAAAAAGATGTTGGACCAGGTCTTTCGCCACGATGTAGGTTTCCTGCTCGTCGTGCGGGCGGGCCAGCACATAAGGAGCGTCCGCCTTGAGCGCGGCGGCAGTATTGGCGGGAAGCGTCCAGGGCGTAGTCGTCCAGATCATCACCGACACGGGCAACCCTCCCGCCGCCTCCGGCCCGAAGGGAAGCCGGGCGGCCTCGCCCGGTAACAGCCGCAAGCGGATATACACCGAAGGATCGTCCACGTTATCTTCGTAACCCTGCGCGACCTCGGCATCGGCCAGACTGGTGTTGCAGCGCGGGCAATGCATCGTCACCTTGTAATCCTGGAACAACAGCTTTTGATCCCACAGTGTTTTGAGCAAGTACCAGCAGGTTTCGATATACTTATTGTCGTAAGTGATGTAGGCGTTTTTAAGGTCGGCCCAGTAGCCGATCCGCTCGGTCATGCGCTCCCATTCCTGCACGTACTCCCAGACCGATTGGCGGCAAAGCCGGTTAAATTCGGCGATGCCAAATTTTTCGATGTCATCTTTACCCTTGAAGCCAAGTTTCTTTTCAACCTCGACTTCGACCGGCAGACCGTGGGTATCCCATCCGGCTTTGCGTGGCACATAATAGCCGCGCATAGTCTTGTAGCGCGGGAAAAGGTCTTTGAAAACGCGGGCCAGCACATGGTGGATGCCGGGCCGACCGTTCGCGGTGGGCGGGCCTTCGTAAAAAACAAAGCGTGGGCCACCTTTGCGCCCTTCGAGGCTTTTTTCAAAGATTTTCTCGGTTTTCCAAAATTCCAGCACGCCTTCTTCAAGCTGCGGAAAGCTAACTTTGGTATCTACATCCTTAAATTTTGTGCTTGCCATCGGCTTATCCTTTTCGAGCAACTGGCTCTGAACCTGTCCTACCGTTTTATTTCGTTCATTACAAAAGGCAAAATTCCTATAAAAACAAAAATCCCGTCGCCTATCCTGGTTAATAGGGACGAGACAAATTGCCCGCGTTACCACCCTGCTTGCCCGCGCCGGTCTAGCCAGACGCGAACCACTCGCTGAGGTGCGTGTTCACACCTCCGCCCCGGTTAACGGGAGGCGAACCCGGCCAGGCTTACTCGGCTACTCAGGCGCACTTTCGCGGCGCGTGGGCATCTTTTCAGGTGGCGGCTCAGGAATGATTTTCAACCGGGCCAGTGCATCCGCTTTCACCACTTCGGACTCGCTATCGCGCCAGGGATCGGTTTACTCTTTCCGTCATAGCCTTTCTTTCGCTTATTCACTTGCGTGTATTATATGCACTTCATGGCCCGCTTGTCAAGTTTTGGGAGATCTAGCAATCCAAAAAAGCCTTTACGAATGCAGTTCAGGCGGTATAATAGAAATACCGTAGTCACCCAAACTGTGAGGTTAGCCTGCAATGCTCTATCCCATTGGACAATCATATATAACTCAACAGTATATCGCTACCAATGCCCGGCACACCAGTCGCTACGACATTGACCGGCACTTGCTGGGAGAGGGCTTCGAGCCGGAGCAGATCGAAGAGAGTTGGCAGGATTACTTTGCCAGCCTCGTAGATCATAAACGGTTCTGGGGTTTAAGTTTACTGCACTGGATAAAAGCTCATAAGCTTTCGCTGCTCCTTGCCCTGATATTTTGTTCCTTTTGTACCCTCCTTGCGAGGCCTACATCTTCACCACCATTAGCACCGCGATCTCAAGGATACCGCGGCCTACCACTTAAGATACCATCAGGGCTTGAATTAAAGAAAGAAAAAATAGACGACGTGAGCTTAGCTGAAATAGAAAAGGCCGCACAAGCCTGGAAAAGCTTAAATATCACAAACTATCGAATTACGATTAAAGAAGATTCCAGAGAGTACTCTCGCACCATTAACACCCTGACCTTTAGGGTGGAAGCCAACCAGATTGTATACAAAGAATGCCTGGGTGAGTCTTGCACAGTGGCTAAATTAGCAGTTACGAACTATGGCCTGCCAGTAGAATATATCTTTTCCAGAGCAAAGAAACAGCTGTCAGAAAAAGCAGAAGCTGAAGATTGGCGAAAAGAAATCCAGGGACCTGTAAATATTACCTTTAATGCTCGTTACCGTTTCCCTGATAACCTGAATTCGAGTTTTATAATGGAAAACACCATTGTAAAGGTTGTGGCCTTTGATGTTCTGACTTAACCCGTTTAGCCAGTATAACTTTATTATGTCAACTCTGACCAACTTAAACATTTACAGTCAAAAACATTCAGCTTGTAGATCAGGTCTGTACAGGCTATACTTGTGCAGTCGCTCCCTATAAACTCGTTGGAGGAGAATTTGGATAAACCTGATTACCAGCTAACCGATAGCGGCCTGCAAGGTGACGTCTTTGAAAGCTTTAGTGAAGCCATTAACAGCGGTAAAAAGCTGGAAAAAGTATTAGATTTAATTGTTCAGCGGGCCAGAGAGTTGTTATTAGTCTCAAACGCTTTTATTTTTCTAAGAGAAGGCGCAGATTTAGAACTCAAAGCTGCCAGTGATGGCCTTCCCCAGGAAAGGGTTATTCTTCCAACTCACCAGACAATCGAAAGTTGGGTAATCAAGCACGGTCGGATCATTGCTGTATTTGACCCCCAATCTAATAGCCGGTACAAGGATTTAGACTTTTATGGAAAAGCCAGTGCCAGTAATGATCAAGAGGAGGATAGTAACCCCGTAGGAATTGTGGCTGCCCCCATCAGAGTTGGCTTACAGATTGTCGGAGTTTTCTCGATTATTGATAAACCCCAACCTGCGGCTGAACAGGTGGTAGCCAGAGGTATTTCATCGCCGGGGGAACTGCGAGAACTCGTTCCTTTTCTGGCAGTTCTGGCCGACCTCGTATCGCTGGCTCTTGAAAACAATCAACTCCTCAAAGTGCAACAGCGGCGAACCCAATTAATAGAACTCATCAGAATCATTTCTAGAAATCTGGATGATAATTCGGTAGAAGAACTGGCTCAGACAGTTTGTGGTTTAATCTGTGAAGCCACGAAAGCAGAAAATTGCCAGGTTATGCTGCACAGTAAGGAAACGGATGAATTTGTAGTCCTCGGTAAAAGTAGTACCCCGCTTAGTCTCTTAGATCAACAATTAGGCCTGGATCACATTCCCCTTGCAACGAGTGGCCTCCTGCTGAGTATTTATCAGAAAGGCGAGCCTTTTCTGGCGGGCCGCTTACCAAAAGGGGATGAGCTACCTTTTTTAGAAAAGACCGGGATTCAATCGGTGCTGGTGATGCCTCTGGAGGTGGAACAGGAGCGGTTAGGCTTTTTAATTCTGGCTAGTACAAAAGTTGACGCTTTTAACGAGGACGATCTCAACTTTGTTTCCTTCATCAGCATCAGGCTGGGCTACTCCCTACACCAAAAAGAGTTAAGTGAGGAACTAGCCCTGGCCGAAAAATCAAGAATTAAGCTTGATGAGCAGGAAAACCAGATCAACACTGTGGCGCATGACCTGAAAAATACTCTTGCCGCTATTAAAGGGAATAGCCAGCTAAGCATCCGACGCTTCAAGCGCGGAGATACTGCCTTTAGCGAAAAAGCCATGCAAATTATTACTTCCAAAGCTGATCAGGCTATCCGCCTGGTCGAGGAAATGGTAGAAATAAACCAGCTTGAGAGGGGCAGTTTCCGGCTTTTGGTTGCAGCGGTTGATTTAGTGTCTTTGGTACAGGAAGAAATAGAAGCCATTGAGGAAATAACCACCACTCATAATTTTGAATTTGAAACTTCCTTCACTGAAATAGAACTTATCGCGGATAAAAACCGCCTGGCCCAGGTAATCAATAATCTCCTGGTAAATGCTGTGCGGTATTCGCCCGCTGATACTACGATCCGAGTAACAATTTCGGCTCCTCCTGAGCCTGAGCAAAAAACAGGGTTGCCAGATACACCCGTAGCTGAACCATTGCAAAGCGTGATGGTAAGTGTTGCAGACGAGGGAGCGGGTGTTTCTGCTCTCGACCAGTCTCATATCTTCGAGCGGTTTTATCGGGGACAGGGTGCTTTGCTGTCTAGCGGGTCTGGTTTAGGCCTTTATATTTGCCGTGAAATTATCACTTTACACGCCGGAAAGTTGTGGGTAGATACGCAGGAAGGGCAGGGAGCGAGCTTTCATTTTACTTTGCCCTGTAATCGGTTAGCCACTTAAAGCGGCTCAGGGTTGGCCCTGGTTGGCCCTGGCCCGAATCTTGACTTTTGAGGCCAATCGTTATAAGATGTTGGCCGCGCTAAGTAAGGCCGCTCCGAGTGGTTAAAGCCGGGAACGGCCTTTTTGAATGGAGAAAACCAATTTTGCAGAGGTTCTCCACACTGGCTTGGGCCAGAGGGAAGTTTTTAGAGCGAGACGAGTGGCTGTTTCAAACGGCCCTCGGTACTTCCCTACAATCTGCTGTATGATTGTTAAAAGCCGAAGGAGACTTATCAGTGACTACTGAAAATCAAGATACAAACCCGACTCCTGCTCCCGCAGGTGACGGTGGGGCCGCCGCGCCTCGTCCGATGGGAGACCGAGGGCCACGACCGGGCGGTTTCCGTCCTGCCGGGCCGCGCCCGCCGCGTGAAGGCGAAGAAGGCGGCGAAGGCGGTTCGTCCCAGTCCCAGGAAGGTGGAGCAGGAGGCCCGCGCCAGTTTGGTGGCCCGCCCCGCCGTCCCCGCCGACCGGGAGGCAAAGACCGCTTTGCGCCGCGCCGCCGGGTAGATCAGTTTGGCGTTGACGGCATCCGCGAGATTGACTACAAGGACTTCCAACGCCTGCGCCGCTACCTGTCTGACCGGGGCAAAATCGAACCGCGCCGTAAAACCGGCCTGAGTGCCTATCATCAGCGTTCGCTGACCACCGCGATCAAGCGAGCGCGTTATATGGCCCTCCTGCCCTATGTTGCGAATCAGGCCCGCTAAAATCAGGGTCGGCGGTGAGCTATGGCTGGCCGGACGAAACCAGGCTTTGCCAGACCAGCTTTTGTATCGTTAAATTCAGGGCGTAGGACGGGCCTTCTACCGAGGCTTCCTACGCTCTTTTCAGGTCTATTTTAAGCATAATTTGCCAATGCGACTTCCTAGCTCAGCAAGAGCTAGCAGGAGAGATTACTAATCCAATGACCGATAATAACAGCAATAAAAAGCCTACGCGACCGGGGCCGAAGCCCGACCCTAAGAAGGCTCCTCCTTCGGTGCCGTCGGCCAACCGTCCGCTCAGCGAAAGCAAGACCGGCCTGATTACTCCGGCCAAACCCGGCACCACGCCGCGCCCGCAAACCCAGATGAGTGCCCGCGCCCTCAGCCGTTACGAAAAAGACCAGAAACGCCAGCGTCAGCTAGTCTTTGCCACTATCGGGGTGATCGTTTTTATCATTCTGGTACTGGCTGTCGGCATCTGGACGACGACCCTGGCCCCTAACTTTGAAACCCTCGCCCAGGTTAACGGCCAGAGCGTCAGCCGAAACGACTACAATAAATTCCGCAAACTCGAACTCTTCCGGCAGGAAGGCCAGATTCGCCAGCAAGCTCAATTCGCTCAGGGCGACCAGCAACAGCAATATCAGCAGCAACTGGCCTTTTTAGAGAGCGAACTGACCAACGCCGCCACGCGCCCGGTCAACCAGGCTAGCCTGGAAAACCTGGTCGGCGTAATGGTTCTGGAGAAGGCCGCTAAAGACCAGTTTAATATCTCGGTAAGCGATGATGATGTAAACAAATACCTGACCGACGAGTTCAAGGGTGTCGTCTACACGCCTACTCCCAACCCGTCGCAGGGTATCCAGACCGCCACTGCCGGAATTGTGGCGACGCAGGGCGCGAACTTTGCCACGGCTACTGCCGGAGCGATTACGCCGCTGCCCAGCCCGACCATGACGGCGACCACTACTATTTCCGCTACTACGGTTGCTGGTACGCCCGGTACACCCGGCGCAACGGTTGCCGGAACTGCGGGCGCGGCTACGCCCGGAAGCGGCACCGCAAGTGCGGCCATTACGCCCGGCCTGACTCCGGCAGCGACCGGCACGGCCTCTTCGGGTACTCCGGCGGCAAGCGGTACGGCTTCTTCGGGTACTCCGGCGGCGGGTACTACAATCTCGGCCACCACCACGATTTCGGCCACTACCACGCCGACGATTTCGCCCACGCCTTCCCCGACCCAGACCGCTATCGCGGGCAACCTGGTCGAAGGCACCGCCAGTGCCAGTCAGAATGATTTCTTGAAATCGTTCCGTCAGATTACCGGCCTGTCCGATGACGACTACCGTAAATACGAAGTGCGCCCGACGTTACTTCGCACCAAAGTGCTGGAAAAGCTGGTGGCTACTCAGCCTAAAGTGGGCGATCCTTACCCGGCGATCAAGCTAAGTCATATCTTGATCAAGGACGAAGCCGACGCCCGCAAGATTTACGACCAGCTAAAGGCAACCCCGGCGGACAAGCTGGAAAGCACTTTTATCCAGTTGGCCCGCGAGAAGAGTACCGATACGGCGGCGGCTTCTCAGAACGGCGACCTGGGTTGGACGACTGATAAAACTCAGTCCGACAAAACTTTCCTGGATGCCGCGCTCAAGCTGGAAAAGGGCCAGTTTACCGAGCCGGTCAAGACCCAGTTTGGCTATCACATCATCTACGCTACCGACAAAGACCCGAAACGTCCGCTCGATGCGCTGACGATCAAGGGTTTTGAAGGGACGGATGAAACCGGCCAGCCCAAGTATTACAGCGATTGGCTCAAGGAGAAAGTGAAAGCCGCCCAACCTAAATACAACACGCCAGCGACCCCGGCCCCGACTTCGACTCTATTGCCGGTTCCAGCTTTCACGCCGGTCATTCCGCCGACCCAAACCCCGCTACCGACTCAGACGCCTGTACCAACTTCGCCAGTAGTCACTGGCACGCCCGGTACGCCCGGCGCGACGACTGCCGCCGCCGGAACGACCGCCCCCGCCACCACGTCGGTAGCAAGCACAACCGCCCCCGCCACCACGTCGGCAACTACTACCACAACGACCGCCGCCGCGACGACAAGTGCAGTAGATACGACTGCCACTGCCGCCGCCACGCCTTCGCCAACGCGCTAAAGGGTTGGAAAACACAAAGAGGAGCCAGGTTTTTATAAACCTGGCTCCTCTTTGGATTTGGCTGGATATACTGGCAGGCCATTAGCAATTTAGAAGGATTGGGTTAAAGCGCATGTGTAGAAATATCAAGACGCTCTATAACTTTGAACCACCCGTAAGCGAGGAAGAGATTCGGGCGGCCTCCTTACAATTTGTGCGAAAGGTAAGCGGCTTCAATCAGCCCTCCAAAACCAACGAAGCAGCCTTCCAATCTGCCGTAGACGAAATAGCAGCAATCTCCCGCCAGCTTCTCAATTCGTTAGAGACGAACGCACCCACCAGGAACCGCACCGAAGAGGCCATCAAAGCCCAGGCACGCTCGGCCCTGCGCTTTCCTAAATAAATTCTTAACAATTGCATAAATAATTTACAAACAGGAAGACCTGATTGACCGTTCGACCGCCCGGCCTTCGCTAAACAAAGTATCTCTTTCCAGGTGGATTTGGCCGCTCAATTAACTCTCTATAGTTTGTGAATTTATTCAGGCAATTCTTGAATTAAAAGAGAGCGAACAACGCCGTTCGCTCTCACAGGGGTAAGGTATCGTCTTTGGTGCGGTTTGCTTACTTACGAATTTAACTCTGGTTCAAAGCCTGGTCGAGATCGGCCAGCAGGTCATCAATCGTTTCGAGGCCAATCGAGAGCCGCACGAAATCGGGCGTAACGCCGGTAGCGAATTGCTCGTCTGCCGTTAGTTGCGAGTGCGTCGTGCTGGCCGGGTGGATCACCAGCGATTTAGCATCGCCGACGTTCGCCAGAAGCGAGAAAAGGCTCAGGTTGTTGATAAACTTGCGCCCGCTTTCCAGGCCGCCCTGAATACCAAAACCGACTATTGCCCCGTATAAGCCCGTGCGGTGGTACTTCTTCGCCAGACCGTGACTGCTATGCTCTTCCAGGCCGGGATAGTTGACCCAGGCTACTTTCGGGTGCTTTGCCAGGAACTGCGCGACGGCCAGACCGTTCTGACTGTGCCGCTCCATCCGTAGCGGTAACGTCTCTAACCCTTGCAGAAACAGGAAAGAGTTGAAAGGACTGAGGGACGGGCCGAAATCGCGCAAGCCTTGCACCCGCAGCTTGAGAATATAGGCCAGGTTGCCCAGGTCGACGTATTTCAGGCCGTGGTAGCTGTCGTCCGGCTCACTAAAACCGGGGAACTTGCCGTTGCCGTAGTCGAATTTACCCGCATCTACCACCACACCGCCAATGCTGGTGCCGTGGCCTCCGATAAACTTGGTGGCCGAATGAACTACGATGTCTGCGCCCCATTTGATCGGGTTGATCAGGTACGGACTGGGTAAAGTGTTATCTACGATCAGCGGAATCCCGTTCTCGTGCGCGATTTTTGCGACTGCCTCGATGTCGAGGGTATCGAGCTTGGGATTGCCCAGCGTTTCGGCATAGACTGCCCGTGTTTTGGGGCCAATCGCTTTGCGGAAGTTCTCCGGGTCTTGCGGGTCAACGAATTTCACGATAATGCCAAGCTTGGGCAGGGTGTGATGAAACAGATTGTAAGTTCCACCATAAAGGCTGGCCGAACTGACCAGTTCATCCCCCGCGCCCATCAGGTTCAGGATTGCCAGCGTTTCGGCAGCCTGTCCCGACCCGACCGCTACCGCCCCAACCCCACCTTCCAGCAGGGCCATGCGCTGCTCGAATACGTCGGTAGTCGGGTTCATGATCCGGGTATAAATGTTGCCGAACTCTTTCAGGCCGAAAAGATTCGCGGCGTGGTCGGCATCGTTGAAGAGGAACGAAGTAGTCTGGTAGATCGGTACGGCGCGGGCATTAGTGGTGGGGTCGGCTTTCTGGCCGCCGTGGAGGGCCAGCGTTTCAAAGCCTTGGGGTTTTGGTTCGTCGCTCATTTAGCTTCTCCTTTACACTCTTATTTAGCTTTTGTGGAGGAAAGACAAATAGTAAAGAATCTTTATCTACTTGCTCAGATTACCTTAAACTCTCCGTTTTGTCAACCTTCTGAAACTCACCCACACAATATCTTTTTGGGCTGCAAAAACAGGTTTGAGCAAAACAGTATGTTATAATCACGTTTAGATTTACAACTTCTCACAAACACTGGCAGGTTCTACCGTTATATTTAGCGTTACGGTTATAAGGTAAGAACTTACAGGTCGAAAATAGTCTCAACAGGAGAAAATATGTCGAATCAGCCCAAACCCCGCAAGCTATGGGGTTCGCCAAAAGTTTTGTTGAGTGCTGATGCCCTTATCGTCCAGGAAAAATACTACCCGCTGGACAGCACGCGAGGCGCGTTTGTCGAGGTGATGCCCGAAGTTGCGCCCCCGCCAAAGGCTCCGCCTCCACCCTCTACGCCCTGGACAACGCTAAAAAAGATTCTGGGTTGTATTGCCCTGTTCTTTATTCTCATTTTCGCCTTCCTGGTGTCCTGGGATAGTGACAGCAATTCTGCGGGCGGAAGCGGTGGACGGCGCAACTACCGGCTAGTAATGGTTAGCAATTCCGGTAATGTGACTGCCCTTGAACACAGCAACCAGAAAAAGTTGCAAGAGATCGCTTCGGCCTTGAACGAAGCCCTGGTTGCTCGCGGCATTACTCCCGACACCGGGGTTTACAATAATGCCGATGCTCCTGCCCAAAATTAAAGCTGGAATTGCTTCTAATAAAATTGGTACCCTTTCAAAAATTCGGGGTAATTGCTGTTTCTTTGAACTCAGAACAGCCTTATTTTTACCATTTTCCCCGACTTATTGAGAGGATACTAAAATTGCTTCTAGTAAAGTTGCTTTTAATGCAGCGACGGTCAAGAAAACAAAACGACTAAAATAAAAAGAAGGTCTGCCCGGTTGAGCAGACCTTCTTTTTATTCTAAAGCCTAGTTCAAGCGAGTGATACGGTCGCCCGGAGCCTTGACCACCAGGGGTTGAGGCTGCTTCTTGATATAGTCAATAAAAGCATCTATATCAATCGGGCCACCGATGACGGTTTTGATCTCGGTAAAGACCGTAAAACCATCGCCACCGGCTTGCAAGAAGTTATTAGTGACAGCAGAGTAAATCTTGTTCTTGTCCAAAGGCTTACCGTCGCCGCCGCGTACTTCCACGATCTTGCTGTTGAAGGGCTTGGCGTTATCCCAGGTGTAGGATAGACCTGAAATGTGCAGGATACGAATACGGTTCGGGTCTTTCCACTGCTGTTCGAGCAAGCGGTAAATCTGGTCGCCGGTCATATCAATCTTGACCAGGATATTGCCAAACGGCTGGATCGTGAAGAGGGAGCCGTAAGTAATATCGCCCGCCGGTTGGTTCGCCCGCACGCCGCCAGGGTTCATGAACGAGAAGTCGGTCTTGAGAGCGTCGCGTTGAGCGTCCGCAATCAGATTGCCCATCGGAGTTTCGCCGCCCGGCGTTATGTCGCGGGTAATCTCGGTCGCGGTCGTAGAAATCTTCTGGTTGGCAACCGGGGCGACATCCTTGACTGCTTGCTGCACTACCGCGTCAATTTCCGGGTCGGGCTTGATCAACGAGTTAATCACCGGCACATTCACCGCCCGCTTCGAGACAATCTTCTTGGTCGTTGGGTCGAGGCGCAAGCGCAAACTCGTCACGTTGCGGGTGTAGAAACCCGACTGCGTAACCAGTTTGCCGGACATGTAAGCGACGTACTCCTGGTGAGTATGGCCGCTAATCACTACGTCCACTGCCGGGTCGAGAGCCGCCGCAATATCTACGATCCGGCCCGTAACCTTCTCCTGACCGTCGGCCAGGGTCGGCGTACCGCCTTCGTGGATCGCCACAACGATGATCTGCGCCCCTTTTTGCTTGACTTCCGGGATGTACTTGTTGACTGCCGTTGCTTCGTCCAGCACGTTCAGGGAAGCGATCCCGGTCGGTGAAACGAGAGTCGGCAAGTCTTTAGTGACAGCCCCGATTACGGCTACTTTCACGCCACCCCGGTTCAGGATAACGTAAGGATCGAAGGGTGGCTTGCCGGTTTGCTTATCTTCCAGGTTAGCCACAACGTAAGGATAGTTCGCTCCAGCCCAGTCGTTGCCGCGCACCGGGTTTTTACCGCCGCGAGTGATGCGGTAGGCTTCGGTCAAACCCTTGTCGAACTCGTGATTGCCCACCGAGCTGACGTCGAACTTGAGTTTGTTAAAGACCGTGATGGAAGGTTCGTCTTGCAACAGAGCCGATTGAAGCTGAGTTGCGCCCACGCCATCGCCCGCCCCGATCAAAAGCGTGTTAGGGTTAGAATCGCGCAGTTTGTTGATTACCGGCGCAATGTAAGCGGCCCCGCCGCGAGCTACTCCACCGGAGACTTCCGGCAGAAGCCGTCCATGGAAATCGTTAATACCGAGCAGTTGGAATTCCTGGGTATTGAAACGCCACTCGACGTAGTGCCGACCGACGTTGCCGGTCTCGACCTTAAAACCTTCCGGGTTGCCGGGCGTATAGGTCATTACCCGCCGCTCGAAACCTTGCACCAGCACATCCTGCACCTTGCCGCCAATTTTGGCTCTTGTCCAGTATGGCTCGGTCAGGGGTAGGCCGGTGGTGAAGAGCGACGAGTCGAAGATTTTAGCCTGGGTGGTGGCGTTGTTGACGAACACCGGCCCGCTCGAATTGAGAAAATCCTTGAAAACATTGGCAATCGTATGCTTCGAGCCAGCCGCATACTCCACGGCGGTCACGTTGTATTGCGAAAGCGAGGAAAGACCGGCCTGGGTTCCGTCGGGCCGGATGAAAGTAGTAATGACCGTGCTGACGGTAAAGGCCGGTCGGTCGAACAGGAGGCCCAGGTCGGCATAGCTAGGTGACAGCACATCGTCAATGTCACCGGCTACGCTGATCGAGCTAGGGCCACGGGTCTCAAATTTGGTATCGCCCTGCTGAAGTTGGCCGGTCATCAGTTCTTTCGCCAGGAGGCCGCTGGTGACGCCGCCGGAAGTCGGGTTGTTAATCTCAAGCCGAGCTTTATCGTAATATTGCACCAGACGCTTGCCGCCGGGGGAATCGGCGTAGGGTTCGCCCTGGTCAGTCTTAAAGCCACCCGGCCCCCACAGCCAGGAACGCTTGGCCGATCCCAACGCTACCGGTAGGTCGGTGCGCTCGACAATCGCCTTAAAAGCCGCATTAGCCGGAGCATCTTCGGCCCGCGTGGTAGTGGCTCCCGTGCCAAATACTACCAGGGGCAAGATTAACACGGCGGCCAGGAGCGCATACCATAGTCGCCAACTCGTCCGCATTCTCAAGAGTACCTCCTCGTTTCCAAAGGCCAGCCCAGAGTTAAAAAAGCCGACCCTATTCGGTTGTTCAGTTCGGGTTTCCTTAAATTCGTTGTTGCCAAGCAAAAGCACATGGCGGCGCATACAACCTCGCCCTAGCACTATTATGCGGGAGGCTAGTTAATAGCCCTTTAACAGATTGTTTGCGACTTGTTAAAATTATGGCACTCTGACAAGCAGGTGTCAATGTTACTTGTTAACCAAATCTTAACAACTTAACAGAGTGTTAAAAAACTCCCATTAATGAGTAAGAGCTAGAATAGAGGAAAGGGTGATGCAAAATCACTTTGCCTGCTTTGAACTATTTGTTTAGATTTTAGCCAAATAGATTAAGTTGGCCTGGCAAGCACGGCTGTACGATTGAAGCCGTGTGCAATGTGCTTCGATTAAAAGTAGTTTGTGAACAGCTAGAGGAGAATTAAGAAGTGAAGAGTAGATTACTCTCCGGCTTGAGGCTGCCCCGGTCTCAATCTCTTGCACGTGTTTTCTCGCTCCTGACAATCACGTTGCTGGTGCTGGCGACCTTTAGCCCGGCCCTGGCCGAAACCACCAACCAGACCCAGAGCGCGGCTAAAATATCAATCCTGCCGATTGACAAGGCCCGCCTGCTGGCCGGGTCGCGCTTCGACTTCCGGGTGGAAGTCAACGGCGGCAAGCCTGACTCGCTGGACGTGACGATCAACGGCCAACCGGCAGCCCAGGTCTTTCAAGGCGTCAAGGAAGAGCGCACGAACGCTACACCCGATAAAAGCGGCGAAGTAACCTACCGGCAGGTGTCCTTTAACACCCCCGGCCCGGTGACAATCGAGGTGAAAGCTAAAGTCAGTGGGCAAGATATTTCCAAGAAAGTAACCTACAATATTCTCAAGCTGGGCCAGGGCGGAGCCAAGAACGTGATCCTTTTCATCGGGGACGGCCTG
Source organism: Chloroflexia bacterium (assembly GCA_038206175.1). Lineage (GTDB taxonomy): Bacteria > Chloroflexota > Chloroflexia > Chloroheliales > Chloroheliaceae > 54-19. Next base: position 63,740 of record JBBRBE010000002.1, on the reverse strand, counting down.
AGCTTTCCAACTATCACCGCCACCCGGATTGTCTCGCGGGGGCTGACCGAAGGTAAGTACAACAGCTTCCTCGAAATGGATCGCATGCAATATCGCGGCGCACTGACGACCAGTGGCTACGACGCCCTCGTGACCGACTCGGCTAACAGTGCCTCGGCCTACGCTACCGGCAATAAGTCGGTGGTAAACGCGATGGGCGTCTACGAAGACAATACCAAAGACGTCTTCGATGACCCTAAAGTGGAAAACATGATCGAACTGGCGAAGCGAAGCCGTAAGATGGCGACCGGCCTGGTGACAACCGCCGATATTACCGACGCAACCCCGGCGGCTTTCGCGGCCCACACCCGCCGCCGCAGCGAGGCGGCTTTCATCGCTAACACCTATCTCGATCCAATCCACCAGCCTGACGTGATTATGGGCGGTGGCTCGAAATGGTTCTTGCCCAAAACCAAGCAAGGAGCCAGCCAGGACGATAAAGACCTGGTAGAAACTTTCAAGAGCCAGGGTTACGCTATTTCGACCAGCAAAACCGAACTCAAAGCTACTCCTGCTGGCAGTCAGAAATTGCTGGGCCTCTACCACACCGGCACGATGAACGTCTACCTCGACCGCGAGGTGATCAAGGATGCCAACACCCTGGGAACCTTTAAGGATCAGCCCACCTTGATTGATATGACCGATCAGGCCATCAAGGCTCTTAGCCCCAACCCTAACGGCTTCTTCCTGATGGTCGAAGGGGCTTCGGTAGACAAGCAGTTGCACCCGATGGATTGGGAGCGGGCAGTTTACGACGCTATCGAAATGGACAAGTCGCTGGCGGTTGCCAAGAAATTTCAGGAGCAAAATCCCGATACGCTGATCGTAGTGGTAGCCGACCATTCCCACTCGCTCAGTATTTACGGCACTTACGGCGAAGAAGACGGCAAAAAGGGTCTGGAAGCGGTCGGCGTTTACCAGAACTCGAAATTTCCTACTTTTGTAGATAAGGATGGCGACGGCTTCCCGGACGACCCGAATCCAAGCCGCACCCTGGCAATCGGCTTCGGCAGTCACCCCGAATATTACGAAGCCTTTACCGGCTTTTACAAAACACCGATTGCCCCTGCTATCGAAGACCCTAACAACAAAGGCAAGTACATCGCCAACCCCAAGCGCGGCGAAACGGGCATCAAAATGCCCAGCAACTTGCCGCCCGATGAAAGCGTCGAGGTACACAGTGCCGACGATGTGCCGATCATGGCAAGCGGCCCTGGCGCACAGATGGTCAACGGCTTGCTGGATAACACCGACCTGTTCTTTGTAATGGCAGGTGCGCTGGGCCTCGACCCGACCGCCGCAAACGGCAAGGCCACTGGCACGGCAGTACAGGGCGGCACTTTCGGCGACCCGACCAACCCGCTCGTGCGGCAAGGCGGCGGAACAAGTGCCAGCACCGGCACTGGCACCGGCGCAGGTGGCACTGGTGCAACCGGCACTGGCGCAGGTGGCACTGGAACAGGCACCGGCACGAGCAATGCTCCGGCAGGCGCACCGGCCAGTGGCGTTGGCGGCAACGCTCCGGCCACTAGTGAATTCCCGGTGATTATCTGGGTGCTGCTGGCCGTCGCAGCCGTCATCGCGGCCTTTGGCGGCGGCATCCTGATCGCTCCACGCTTGAACCGCAAGTAAGCAAGGTTTAAGAGAGTTAAAAAAGAGAAGAAAACGCTCCGACGAGTGTTTTCTTCCCTTTCTCTGGACAATATCTTTGGAGCTTAAAGCGAAAGTTCTGATGTTTATTTTTTTGAAATCGCCCAGGTTGCCAACTCAGCTTCCAGGCGGTATTATCAGACAAGAGGGTGAAACGTAGAGGATTAGGCTACCCGGTAAGCTAATTTTAACTGTCTAAAAAAAGTGTTTAGACCTGGCAAAAGTAACTCGAAACGAACAAGGAATTAACATCAAAATGGCAAAGAAAAAATTGCTCGTGTTGTTGACGCTGTGTGCGCTGCTAGGGTTGAGCCTGGGAGCCTGTGGTGAGACACCTTCGGGAGCGGCAGAGCCTAAAGCGGCCCCGGCCAGTGCCGCCGTCCAAACGACCGCCGCCACTACAGCCGCAAAAGTAGACGCAGCAACGACCAGCGCAAGTACCCTGAACGCCGGGACGACCAAAGTCGCCGGGACGACCATCGCCGGAGCCAAACCCGGTACGGTAGGGGCCGTTGCACCGACCCTCGCACCGGGTGGAAACCCGGCTAACGGCGGGCCGACCATGATCCGCTTCAACGAATTCTACGCCCCTAATTCGTCCTCGATTGACCTGATTTTAAGCGATAAGCTTAAAGGAGCCAACAACCGGCAGATCAAGATCAGTGGTTATATGGCTCCGCCTCTCAAACCAGCCCTGGATTTCTTCGTGCTGACCCGGATCAAGCTGGCAACCTGTCCTTTCTGCTCGACTGCCGCCGATTGGCCGGAAGATATTGTGCTGGTGACGATGCCCCCCGGCAAAGAGATTCAACTGGTCGAAGAACCAATTACGGTCGTGGGTAAGCTTGAAATCGGTGAAGCGGTTGACCCGCAGACGGGCTTCTTCAGCCTGTTGCGCTTGCGGGCCGATTCGGTAGAAGTTTTCAAAGGCTCTTAGAATAATATGGGTTTAATGGCGATGGCCTGGCGAAATCTGCGGAACCGCCGGGTGCAAAGTTTAATGACAGTCGTGGTGGTAGGCGTGGCCCTGGCCCTGGCCCTGTCGGTGGTGCTGCTTTCGGAAGGAGTGCAAAACGGGATCAACCGGGCGGCAGAACCCTACGACCTGATCATCGGCAGCAAAGGCAACGCCCAGCAACTTGTCCTTAACACCGTGCTATTGCAGGGCCAGCCCTTGCAAAACGTGCCGCTAGAACTATACGAAAAACTCCAGAAAGACCCTGGTGTGAGCGCGGTCGTCCCACTGGCCTATGGCGACAACTACCGGGGCCACAAGATTATCGGCACTAAAAGCCCTTTCTTCGAGTTCCGCAATCGTCCGAACGACCCGGCTTATTTTCAAATCGAGGGTGGCCGGGTCTTCCAGCAAGCTTTCGAGGCTGTGCTGGGTTCCGAAGCCGCCCGCAAGCTAGGTCTCAAACCGGGTCAGCCTTTCCAGGCCGAACACGGCGATGAAGCGGCCCTACCCGGCGAAGAAGAAGGCCCGGACGAACACGCCGCCCATCCTTATACGGTCGTAGGAATTCTTAAACAGACCGATAGCCCGGCGGATATGGGCATTTACGTTGACATCGAAAGTTACTGGCAAATCCACGAGCATCCCGGCAGCCCGGCCCCAGCCAACGACCAGACCTATCAACCCAAAGCGGTCACGGCGATCCTGGTCAAGCCGCGCACCTTCCCCAACGACGTTTACCGCCTCCAGCAGGGCATCAACTCCGGGCGGTTAGCCGCGGATGCCCAGGCGGTTATTCCTTACAACGAACTGGCAAAACTTAACACTCAGGTCGGACAGGGACAGCAAATTCTCAGTTTTGTAGCGTATTTAGCAATTGGAATGGCCGGAGCAACCGTCTTCCTATCGCTCTATGGCTCGATTGTAGAGCGGCGGCGCGATCTGGCCGTGTTGCGGGCGATGGGAGCGGGGCGCGGCACAGTCTTTCGCCTCGTCCTGCTCGAAAGCGGTCTGGTGGCCGGGTTGGGGATAATAGTAGGGGCAGGCTTAGGCCACCTCACGGCCTGGCTGATCGCTAATGCCATCCGAGACGCTAACTCGATCCAGGTAATTTTACGCTTTTCAGCCCAGGAACCCTGGATATTCGGTGCAGTCCTCCTGGTCGGCCTATTAGCCGGGGTGTTACCCGCTCTGGTCGCTTACCGTAGCGAAGCAGTCCGCTATTTGGCTCCGGCTTAAATATCTAAACCTCGTGGTCAGTTAGTCTAATCAACTTTATCCTTTTTCAGTGCGTCTAGCTTTTACTCTTAACCTGGTTTCTTACTCTGGGCTGCCGGGCGGCTACTCCACAGCACCAACCAGATCAAAACTGCTTGCATGGGCAAACGGATGATATGGTAAACCGGGCTGTTAAGAAAAGCGTTGTCGCCAAGCTTTACTCCGGCCAGGGCGTGATACACGTTTGCCGGGAAAACTGCTACTAAAAGCAAGGCCAGACCTCGCCCGGCAGCCTGTCGAAGGCGCGGTTGGGGCAGCAGCAATCCTGACCCGCCTAGAATTTCAAACAAACCACTTATGTAAACTAAAGCCTGGGGCGAAGGTAAAGCAGACGGCACGATCCGCATAAAAGGCTCCGGGCTGAGGAAGTGCAACACTCCTGAGCCTAAAAAGGCCAGCCCAGCGAAGGAACGGGCAACGGTCTTGAACACCTGGGACATTTTCATAGCTCTTCTTTCCAGATTATGCCAAACCACAAGTTAACCACGGCAAAGAATTCGTTATCACGCTTGCTTTTCCCTGGTTCGGAATACCAAAGCTCAGGAAGTTAGCTTACCACAATTTAGCACGGCTGAACACAATCGCCCTTTGCCAGGGAATTTCTTTAGAATAATCGCGCCTTCTTCACCCCCTCCAAATAATTCTTAACCCTTCCTAAAAATCTACGTTTAACCTCTCGACTTCTAAAAATCTACGTACAGCCACTTGACAATACCCATAGGGGGTATTATAATCATAGTAGTATACCCCTGGTGGGTATCGGTCGAAGCGTTTACTCCCACATGCAGGAAAGGAAAGGCCAGATGGCAGGCTATATAACAAGTAAAGAAAACATTCAGAACAGACTCAAAAGGATCGAAGGACAGGTACGCGGCTTACAGCGTATGGTAGATGATGATAAATACTGCATAGATATACTTACCCAGATTAACAGCGTCCAGGCGGCCCTGGAAGGGGTTTCGCTCCTTTTGACCGAGGATCATATGCGCCACTGTGTAGTCGAAGCAGTCCAGGCGGGCAACGGCGATGAAAAGATTGATGAAATTATGGCCGTCTTGAAACGCTACACCAAATAATTTACTTCTAACCGCAGTTAGCAACCTGAGAAAAATAAGAAAGCGAAGAGAGCAATGACTGAGACTAATAATCAGCAAAATTCTCCACTCCTGAACATAAATAACAATAATTCCGATCTTAAAACCGCGCCACCGAACCAGTCCGGTAGCGAAGCCGCTACCGTCACGCTGGAATTGGAAGGAATGACCTGTGCCAGTTGCGTCAATCGGATCGAGCGCAAAGTCAAAAAGGTCGAAGGGGTTGAAGAAGTCAGTGTTAACCTGGCGACCGAACGCGGCACAGTTACGTTCGACCCGGCGCGGGTAGACCTGCCTAAAATTATCGGGGCAGTCGAGGCGGCAGGTTACAAAGCACAGCCTTACGGCGAAATCGTGAGTGCGCCCAGAGCGTTAGCGCAGGCTAATCGGACTGAGGCTAAGGCTGACACGGTTCAGCCCTCCGGCCTCAAATATACGCCTGCCGCCGCCGATGGAGCCGACGCGGGTAATAGCGAAAGGCTGACCCAGGTAATATCCCGGCCTGCCCCGGTAGTGGAGAGAGCAGACTCAAAAGAGAAAACCACCGCCAGGCTTGAAATAGCCGTAACCGAGCCGGAGGACCGCAATAGCTTGCGCCGCCGCCGTGAGATCGAACGCCGTCGTCGCCTCTTGATTTTAGGGGCTGTGCTGACCGTGCCGGTCTTTGTGGTCAATATGTTTGGGATGAACTGGCTACCGGCCCAACCCCGCGACTGGCTCTTGTTTGCCCTCACCACGCCAGTGTGGGCCATTGTGGGCTGGGAGTTTCACCGGGGTGCGCTCAAAAATGCCCGCCATCTTTCGGCCAATATGGACACTCTCATTTCGATGGGTTCGACCGCAGCGTACCTGTTCAGTGTGTGGCTACTTCTGCTGGGTAACAGCTACACTCCCGCCGCCGGAACGATGGGCCGGGGGCCGAACGGTGGTGAAGCGATTACCTATTTCGAGACTACCGCCCTGATCATCACCCTGATCTATCTGGGAAAATTTTTGGAAGTGGTCGCTAAAGGTCGCACGGGAGAGGCAATCAAAAAGCTGCTCGGTTTGCAAGCCAAAACCGCACGGGTAATACGCAACGGTCAGGAGCAAGAAATAGCCCTGAGCGAGCTAGTGATAGGCGACCTGATAGTGGTGCGACCGGGCGAGAGAGTTCCAACCGACGGCACAGTTGAAGCCGGTCGGAGCAGCGTAGACGAAAGTATGTTGACCGGGGAAAGCCTGCCCGTCGAGAAAGAACCGGGCGACGGAGTAGTTGGCGCGACCGTCAACGGGACAGGTTTGTTGCGAGTGCGGGCGAACCGGGTCGGGCGCGACACGGTGCTGGCTCAGATTGTCCGGCTAGTCGAGCAAGCTCAGGGGTCGAAAGCCCCGGTGCAACGCCTGGCCGATACGATTAGCGGCATCTTCGTGCCGGTAGTAATCGGGATTGCCCTTTTGAGTTTTGTCGGCTGGCTACTTACCGGCAACTCGTTTCAGGCGGCTCTTTTACCCGCCGTAGCGGTGCTGGTAGTGGCTTGCCCCTGTGCGCTGGGTCTGGCAACGCCTACCGCCATAATGGTCGGCACGGGGGTGGGAGCCGAACAGGGCATTTTGATCAAAGGTGGCGAAAGCCTCGAACGCGCCCGGCAAATCCAGATTGTCGTTCTGGACAAAACCGGCACCCTGACACGCGGTAAGCCGGAAGTGACCGATCTGGTCAGCTTGAACGGCCTGGACGAAAGCTTTATTCTCAAGCTGGCTGCACTGGTTGAAAAAGGCAGCGAACATCCTCTAGGCGAGGCTATTGTAAACGGAGCCAGGCTTAGAGGTCTGGCAATTGACCAGCCGCAAGAACAACTTACCAACTTCCAGAGCTTTACCGGGGCCGGAGTAGTCGGTGACACAAACGGACGTCGGGTGCTGGTCGGCACGCGCAAGCTCGTCAGGGAGCAGGGCTTGACCCTCGCCCCGGCCAGCGAGGAAAGCATGAGTCGCCTGGAAGGACAGGGTAAAACGGTCATGCTGGTAGCGGTAGATGGAACCGTGGCCGGACTGGTAGCCGTGGCCGATACGATCCGAGAGAGCAGTGCCGAAGGGATTGCCGAACTAAAGCGGTTGGGAATCGAGCCAGTAATGATGACCGGCGACAATCGCCGCACTGCCGAGGCAATCGCACTTCAGGCCGGGATCGAGCGAGTGCTGGCGGAAGTACGCCCCGAAGATAAAGCCGCGCTGGTCAAAGAGCTACAGGCCGAAGGCAAAGTGGTGGCAATGGTAGGCGACGGTATCAACGATGCACCGGCCTTAGCCCAGGCTGATGTTGGGATGGCAATTGGCACCGGGACGGATATTGCCATAGAAGCCGCCGATATTACCCTGATGCGGGGCGATGTGCAGGCGGTAGCGACGGCCATTGCGCTTTCAAAGGCGACAATGCGCAAGATCAAGCAAAACCTGTTCTGGGCTTTCTTCTATAATGTCTTGCTGGTGCCACTGGCAATCGCGGGCATTATCAATCCGGTTCTGGCGGCAGGAGCGATGGCAATCAGTAGCGTATCGGTAGTGTCGAACTCGCTGCTTCTCAACCGTTTCCGGGGCAAACACGCCGGGCCACTTACCCAGGCCGAAAAAGGAGCCAGACGTAAAGCCACGCTCTGGCAAGTCGGTCTGGTGCTGGCCCTTCTAGGACTCGTAGGGCTAATCGGCTGGCAAGCCTACGACTCTTTCACGCGCCGCCCGGACAGCCATAACGCCACAGCCATGCGGACAGGTTCCGACGCTGTTCAGGCAGGGGCGGATGAGCCAGATGTTATTCCGGCGGCCAATATCGTAGCATTGCCCTCTCCTTACACCATTGGAGACGCTCGGATCGAGCTTAATACCTTCCCGACGCAGCCACAGGCCGGGCAACCGACCCTGGTGATCTTCCGCCTGACCGATGGGCGCACCGGCCAACCTATCGGGCCGGAAGGTCTTAAACTCAAGCACACCCGCTTGATGCATCTGGTGCTGGTAAGTAACGACTACAGTTTTTACCGCCACCTCCACCCGGAAGGAGCCAGTCAGGGGCTATACACCTTTACCGTGACCTTCCCGTCGGCGGGCCAGTATCGGCTCTACAACGAGTTTGACCTGGCGAATGGGGCGGAAATTCTTTACCGCCACGACCTGACTATCGGCGGCGGAAACGAGCAAGCGACCCCGCCCGCAAACCTGGCTCCCGGCGGACAAAAGGTACAGGAGTTGGGCAACCTGAAAGCGACGCTCGAAACTCCCGACCAACTGCGGGTCGGCCAGGCCAGTGAATTTAAGTTCAGGTTCGAGCAGAACGGCCAGCCTTTCAGTGGGCTTGAACCGTACCTGGGCGAACCGGGCCATCTGATCTTGATTGCCGAGGATAGTAACTCGTTCCGTCACCTGCACGGCCACGTACCCGGCGCGACTCCAATGGCGATGAGTGGGGTTACAAACAGCAACACCCCGATGCCCGCTACGAGCGGTAGTCAAGACCAGGCTCAGCATAATCTACCCGCCGCAAATGTGCGGTACGGGCCGGAAGTAGCTTACGACCTGAAATTCGAGAAGGCGGGCCGCTACAAAATCTGGGCCGAGTTCCAGTCCGAAGGTCGGGTGATTGTCTTTAGTTACGTGCTGAACGTCGTTTAACAACTAGCCCGATCAGCCGGTTTGAGTTAGCATTTTCTAATCGAACCGAGTACCCGACTGCGTAACAACGGCCAGGAAGGAAACTCGTTTTTAGATTAGGTCAGATGAAATTAGATAGAAAGGAAAAAGACATGCAAGAAATAACTTATGAGGTGCCGGGCGTTAGCTGCGACCACTGTATCAACTCCATAACGAAAGCTACTAAGAACCTGGGCGTGGAAAACGTGCAGGTAGACCTGGCAAGCAAGCGAGTCTACGTAGCTTTTAACCCGGCCACCGTCAGCGAAGGAGCGGTGAAAGAGGCAATTGAGGAAGAAGGCTATGATGTAGCCGGTCAGGTCGAAGGAAACGCTCTTTCGGCAGCTTCCGGCAAAAAGACCCTCAACCTCAAGTCACTCTAAATCAACTAATCGGCTGTTACGAGATTGCAATCTCGTAACAGCCTTTTTTTGCCACCAGGTTATCCTGGCTTTTCAGACCGGGCGTGGAAAAGGGATAATCCAGACCCAGATAGCAATTGTATAGAGCGCACCGGCCACCACCACGAAAACATGGAAAATCTCGTGGAAGCCAAAGTAACGGGGAAACGGGTCGGGCCAGCGCAAGCCGTAGACGATTGCCCCGACGGTATAGAGGATACCGCCCAGGATCATCAGGAGAACGCCAGGGAAAGGCAAGTTTTCCAGCGCGGCAGGCAAAGCCAGCAAACCAACCCAGCCTAACAATACGTATAAGGCGGTTTTGGCCGGGCGGGGCAGGCGACGAGGCAGAAAAACCGTCAGGAAAATACCCAGACCACACAACAGCCAGATTGTGTCCAGCAGCACATCTCGTTGCCAGCCGCGCAGCACGTTATAGCAAATCGGGGTATAGGTTCCGGCGATCAAAAGAAAAATGTTGGCGTGATCGAGCGTGCGCAGGAAAACCTGCCACTTGCCTCGCCAGGGCAAGATGTGATAAACCGCGCTAACCGTGTAAAGCAAGCTCAGGCTTAGACCGTAAATTAGCATCGAACGCAGCCGTTCGGGATCGTCGCGACTGCTCCAGCACAACGCAAAAGTGACCGGCGGAGCGGCCAACGCTGCCAGAGCGTGCAGCCAACCCCGCATAAGTGGCTTAGTGCGACCGCGTCCAAGTGCGCTGTTTTGTTCGGTAGATGTCACCGCTTGATTTCTCCTCTAGTTCCAGGTCTGCACAGTGTGGATCGAGTTTGAATAAGAGTTTAGAACTGCTTAAACCTGCCACTACTCCCAGGTTGCCTTACTTTACCTCTAGCTGCCATTACAGGGGCGTGGCCGAGTCAAGTGTGATTTGCCAGTTGCCGGCGTCATCTTCCAGCCTGTGAAGCAGGGGGCCAGAACGGGGCCGGGGCGGGTGAAACCGAATTTCAACACCACGCGGTGCGGGCTGAAAAACTCCGGCGCGGCGGGCGGTCAGGCGGATCATCCCGTCTGGCTCGGTCGTAACGGTGTAGGTCGTGCGGCAACTTTCGCCGCGCTGGTAAGCCTGGCTCGTGCCGTCGTCCTCGTAAAGTTCACCCTCGGCCTGGCCGCGCTCGTCCAGATAAATTTCCAGACTTAGAAGATCGAGCGGGCGTTCGTCGCTGTACTGCATCACCGGGCCGAGAGTTAGAATCGAACCACCCCGCACATAGAGCGGCAGGTGATCGAACGGAGCATGGGCCAGCAGGTGCGTTTCTTCAATCGGTTCACCCGACCAGAAATCGTACCAGCCGCCCGCCCCTTGAGGCAGGTAAACATAGCGTCGTTCGGCACCGGGCCGGTAGACCGGAGCCAGCAAGAGAGCCTGACCCAGCATCACCTGGTCGTGCAGCAACATCGTAGCCGGGTCGTGCCAGAACTGGTAAAGCATCGGGCGCAAGAGCGGTGCGCCGGTGCGGGAGTTTTCTTCAAAGAGGGTGTAGAGGAAAGGTAAGAAGCGGTAGCGCAACTCAAGATACTTGCGGGCGATTCGCTCGACCGTTTCACCCCAGGCCCACGGCTCTTTAGGCGGAGTATCCAGAGCCGAATGGCCCCGTGAAAAAGCTGAAAACGCGCCGAACTCGATCCAGCGCGCCCACAGTTCTGCGCCGCCCGCGCCCCAGAAGCCCCCAATGTCGGTTCCGGCAAAGCTAACCCCGGAAAGTCCCAGATTCGCCAGTTGCGGCATTGCCATTTCCAGATGTTCCCACAGAGCCGAGTTATCGCCCGTCCAAACCGCGCTATAGCGTTGAATCCCGGCATACCCGGCCCGCGTCAAAAGAAAAGGGCGGGTGTCAGGCTGCAAACGGCGCAAACCTTCGTAAGTAGCCCGGTCTTCCAGGTAGCCGTACAAATTATGCGTTTCGGCATGGGTAGCGCGTTCGGCCTCGTCGCCCTGTGGAGCGTCGTCGGGAATTTGAATGTGCAGACCCCATTCCCCGAACGGCGTGCTGGCAATAGCCGGTTCGTTCATATCGTTCCAGATGCCGCGCACGCCCGCCTCTAGCAGTCCGCGATGCAGGTCGCCCCACCACTCCCGCACATCTGACCGGACGAAATCAGGGAAAACGCTATCATCCGGCCAGACATAACCATGAAAAAGTTCGCCATCGGCTTTACGGACGAAATAATCATTTTTCTCTCCCTCGTCGAAAACGCGGTAATTATTGTGCGGGTCGTACTTGACGCCTGGATCAATGATCGTCACGACCTTAAAACCCTGCGCGGCCAGGTCAGCGCACAGGCGGGCCGGGTCGGGAAAGCGTTCGGCATCCCAGGTAAAAACCCGGTAGCCCTGCATATAATCAATGTCCAGGTGGATCACTTCGGCGGGTAGGCGGCGGGCGCGAAAGCTCTCGGCAAGCTCGCGTATGCGGCCTTCGGGAAAATAACTCCAGCGGCTTTGATGATAGCCCAACGCCCAGCGAGGCGGCAAAGGGGTGCGCCCGGTCAGAGCGGTGTAGCGGCGGACGATAGCAGCAGGGTCGGGGCCATAAATCAAGTAGTAGTCCAACTCTCCGCTCGCCGCCTCCATTTCGAGCAGGCCGGGTTGCTTGTAACCAACATCGAAGACAGTCTTGTAAGTATTGTTGAAGAACAGGCCGTAACCGCCCAGGCGGGGCCGCAACGCCATATAAAAAGGAATAGCCTGGTACATCATGTCGGTGCCAGGGCCGTGGTCGAGGTCGGTATCCACCGGGTCGGTCGTCCAGCAGGTGTAACGCCGTCCGCGCTTTTCGAGCAGGCTGGTGCGTTCGCCAAATCCGTAATAAAACTCGTCGTCGGGCATAACCTTCAGGCTCTGAAGCGAACCGTCAGGCCGCCTCTCCGGGCTGTAAGCGGGCAAGTCTTGCATAATAAGCCGATCATCGGCAGCGTCCAGCAGTTCAAGACCGCCCTTGTCCCGGCGCACCCGGAGTTTTAGCCGGGCCGTGCGGATTTCTACGAACACCGGGTTATCCTCGACCACCTCGAAATGAACCGCCGGGTAGTCGCTATCATCCTGGGTGACAGCCCAGGAGCGGCGCGGTTTGAACTGTCCATCGAAAGCATAGCGCACCCGCAACAATTGATCGCTCAGTATCGCTACGGCCAATCGGGACGGGCCGAACTCGAAAATCACCTGTTGCCCGTTGCGATCCACCCTTTCCAACTGCCCTAATACCCTGCTCTCCACCGTCATAGAAGCTGATTTTCTCCTTACTAAAAGCTAGAGTTTACTCGCCGGGGTCAGTATAGCACAGGCCAGACAGTGGCGGTAAAGGCATTTCCCCGGCCCCGGCCTAGAATGGGCCGCGTGGACGCACATCAGCCAAACTGCTACAATAGTACAATAAGGCAAATTAAGACAGCTTTTATTTTTGAGAGATTGAGAGATTGAGAGGGCCGAAGATTAAGAGATTGAGAGAGCAGAAAATCAAAAGAAAGACATTAAAAAGAGAAAGACATTGAAAATGAACACTTTAGCTTTAGCGGACACTCAGCCAACCTCGACAGACGAATCACACCTGTTTTCACCTCTGACGATCCGGGACGTAATCTTGCCCAACCGAATTATGGTGTCGCCCATGTGCCAATACAGCGCGGAGGACGGGCTGGCGAACGATTGGCATCTGGTGCATCTGGGTAGCCGGGCTGTGGGCGGGGCCGGACTGGTGATGGTCGAGGCGACGGCGGTGGAGGCGCGAGGCCGGATCGCCCCGGAAGATATGGGTATCTGGGCCGATAAACACATCGAGCCACTGGCCCGGATCGCCCGATTTATTCAGCAACAGGGCGCGGTGGCCGGAATTCAACTGGCCCACGCCGGACGCAAAGCCAGCGTCGCCCGGCCCTGGGAAGGCAACGGCGGCTTGAGCGAAGCCGAAGGCGGTTGGCCTACGGAAGTAGTCGGACCTAGCCCGCTTCCCTTTAGCCAGACCTACCACACTCCTCACGAACTGAGCCGCTCTGAGATTTCGGCGGTAGTAGAGGCTTTCGCCACAGCGACCCGGCGGGCCAGGCAAGCGGGCTTCCAGGTGATCGAAATTCACGCCGGACACGGCTATTTGTTAAACCAGTTTCTTTCACCCGCCTCCAACCGGCGCACCGACGAATACGGCGGCGATCTGGCAGGCCGCGCCCGGTTGTTGCTGGAGATTCTGGCGGCAGTCGAAGCCGATTGGCCCACCGAGTGGCCGATTTTTGTGCGAATTTCCGCTACCGACTGGCTACCGCCGACCGAACCGGGCTTCACGCTGGACGAAAGCGTCGAATTAGCCCGGCTATTGACCACGCGCCGGGTAGACTTGCTGGATGTTTCGAGTGGAGGCGTTTCGACCGGGCAGCAGATCAAGGTCGAGCCGGGCTATCAGGTTCCCTTCGCCGGGCGCATCCGCCGAGAAACCGGCCTGATGACGGCGGCGGTCGGCTTGATCCGCAAGGCGCAGCAGGCCGACGAGATCATTCGGAGCGGCCAGGCCGACCTCGTAGCTCTGGCCCGCGAACTACTGCGCGACCCGTACTGGCCCATGCACGCGGCCCAGACCCTCGGCTACGACCTCAAATGGCCGAACCAGTATTTGCGGGCTAAAAGTTAAAAGGATAAGAACAAAACGAGAAGAGGGGAACCCAGCCAACATGGAAGATTACAAGGAATTGCTCGGAAGCCTCCAAAAAGAAGAAGAGGTTTTGCAATTTAGCCAGTTCGACAACGACACAGCTTATAAGGTAGGTACCCGACTGGTCGAACTGGCCCGCGAACAGGGCCAATCCATCACGGTTGATATTTGCCGCAACGGGCAGCAGCTTTTTCACTGCGCCCTGCCCGGCACCGCCCCCGACAACGACGATTGGATCAAGCGTAAAAACCGGGTAGTCAATCGCTTCAACCATAGCTCTTTCTACATGGGTATCTACTACAAAAGCCGCAACACTCTTTTCGAGGAAAAGACCAACCTCAGTCCGCTCGAATATGCCGCTCACGGCGGAGCCTTCCCGGTCATTATCAAAAACGTCGGGGTAGTCGGTACAATTACCGTCTCCGGCCTGCCCCAGGAAGAAGATCATCGCCTGGTGGTGAGTGTCATCAAAGAAATTTTAGGATTGAAGTTTTAGGTTTGAAGTATTAGGTCGGCCAGCTTTCAAAAAAAACCTACTAACTTAACAATTGCCTAAAAATTTCACAAAGATAAAGACCTGATTGGCCGCTCGACCGCCCGGCCTTTGCTTGATAAAATATCTCTAACCCTGCGGATTAGCCGCTCAAGGATTTTTTGAGGAGCCGGGCCTTTTTGACTATTGCCTATTATGGAAAGTTGAGCTATCATTAACATAATCTTACTTAGTCTTTAATTTACCTTTCGGGATACCAGGCCGCGCCCGCTCCACCGGACGGCCATCGAGGAGGAACTCCGTTCATGTTATTCTCGGCTAAAAATAAGTTTTTGCATCCTCGGAATAGCTTCGCTGCCGCCTGGCTGGTTAGCCTGCTGGCGACCCTTCTATTGCTGGCGGCCTGTGGCGATAGCCCAACCCCGGTACTACCCACCGCGACCCCGGCCCCGGATTATCAACTTGTCACCGAACCAGAGCTTTTCTTTACCGCCAGCGTACCCAGCAACTGGCAAAGAGCAGTGGTCGAACCGGCTACCCACGTGCAGTACAAACAAAACGGCAGCGAGGTACTCCGCATCGGCTTTATCTCGCGGCGGGTGGGCAAACTTACCCCCGATTCGCAACGGGTGCTGGAAGAGCGAGTGGACGGCGAGAAGAAGAAATACCCTGCCCTCAAAGTAGACAAAGGCGGCGGCGGCACCGTTACCCTGGTAGATACAACCATCAGCATTGACCGCCTCAGCTATACCAACGCCGAAGGAGTAGAAGAACTTCAGTACATTTTGCAAGCCAACAATGTCAGGGCCGAACGAGCTTACGTAATTTACGCGGCAACTCCAGCCAAAGATAACGCAACTTTCCAGGCAATTTTCAATTACTGCTTCAAAAACTTTAGCTCGACCGCCACCGAGGTACCCCAGGTTAGCGGCGAGTCGGGTCTGGCAGACCCGACCGTGCTGGCAGCCAACGCAGGTGGAATTATTCGCCCGGCCAACGCCCGCGAGATCAAAGGCCGCCAGTTGCGACTGGTCGAGTGGCAAAGCCCGCCTTTGAGTGCGTCGGCTAAACAGCCCGTCGTCACCGGCACTTTCCCCTACGATTACACCTGGCGGTTGCGCCCCTTCCTGGTTCCGGCCATAACAGTTCCGACCACACCCCTACCCGGTACGACGCCCCTTGCAACCCCGACTAAGGCTAACGCAAATCTGCCCGCTCCGGCGGCCCCGGCTCTTTATCTTGAGTCGCCCGAAGTAGACCGCACCACCCGCCAGGCCCTAATGCAATTCCTGGTCTACCGGGACACCTTGCCCGCCGCCGGGCCATCGGTGGAAGAATGGCGGCGTTTCTATGAGCCGATTTCGGCAGCCTTGCTCGATGGGCCACTCAAAGCTTACGGAGCCACCGTCACGCTAGGGGACGTAGTTCTCACCAACCAACTCTACCGCGCCCCTTTCACCGCCCGCGACTTCGCCGGACAGGTGCAATCTCGCGGGATCGTGCTGTTCAGCCGTAGCGGGCCACACGCAATCGTCTCGGTTCTCAGCCTCAGCCCCAAAGCTTCCACCATCCAGGACTTGCTCGACAAGTACGATGCCGATTTCCAGACTATCGTTAAAAGCTTACAGGTCAAGTTTAACTAGCGGCTAAAAGAGCCTGATAACCTAAAAAGAACCGGGCAATCGCCCGGCTCTTTTTGTTTTTGAAGCTAAGTAGTACCTGGGCTAAATTTCAAACTTTCAGGGTTGCCGCTTGCTCCGGGCGGGCGGGCTGGGCCGGGGTTGAAGTGGAAAGGGAAGGGTCGGTTCGGGCTTGAAGGCGAGCTTGCCGGTAGGCCAGGGGTGCGGCCAGCGCACCTCGAAATTCGGCCCAGGCCAACCGAAGCGGATAGCGCGAAGAACGAGTCAGGCTTTTCTTTAGCCGCCGGAAAAGACTATAGAGAATCCAGTGTTCCAGTCCGTAGCGCAAGACGCTGGCCCGCTCGTCGGGATAATTGCGCCAGAGCGTCAAAAGGTAAACTCCAAAACCCCGCCCGTAAAAGTATAACTGACGTTGCAGTGCTTTGAAGTCGCGCCGGTGTCGGTGCCAGACCAGGGCAGACGGTTCGTAGCACATGGTATAGCCTGCGGCCAGCAAGCGATGGAACAAATCGAGGTCTTCCGCCGTAACAAAAGACAAATCGAAACCACCCACGGCTCTATAAACCTCGCGCCGCACCGCCAGGTTCGCGCTCGTACCGAGGTTATAGGTAGCAATCAAATCCAGACCGGTCATTTTGCGGCGATTATAGTAGCGGGTCGTCATTCCCCGGCTCATTCCGCCGTACTGCTCGAACCAATGCTGCGCCGGAGTTTCCAGTTCCAGAGGCATAATCAGGCCGGTGACAGCAGCGACGCCTGGCCTGGCGAAAGCCTGAGCAAACCCCTGCAACCAGTCCGGGTCTACCTGCACGTCATCATCTACGAAGGCCAGCAAATCGTGGCAAGCTTCGGCTACGCCCCGGTTTCGCGCCCGTCCAATGCCAGGCCGGTCTTCCCGCACATAGCGAAAAGTCGTCGCCTCTACCACCTGGCGGGAAGCCTCGTCGCCTGGGGCGTTGTCAACCACTACTACCTCGAATTGAGGGTAATTGAGGCGGGCAAGCGAAGCCAGGCACAGAGCGAGGGAAACCGGGCGGTCGCGGGTGCATACAATTACGCTTATCGGTGGCGGCGGGCTTACCGAGGCGGGCGGGGCAGGAGACACAAGCCGGGCCGAGTGAAGCTTGATCGCTCTTTCGATAGCTGCTCCGGTCAGCCTGGGCCTTACTCTCGCCAAATCTACCGGCACCACTCCCAGCGGTTGACGACCCTGCCGCACCAGAACCCAGGCTTGCTCATAACCTTCCAGACCTTCTACCACTGCAAAAGGCTGTCCCAGCCGATATTCGGTGACGTAAACTTTAAAAGCGACCTCTTCCAGGGAGGGCAAGCTATGGAAAACCGGCCCCTCCGGGGAAGAGGGCGGCTCTACGACCGGGGAAATTGGCTCTATTCTCAGTGGCAGAGGGAGAAAACCGTTTAGTTCAGGATAATCCTCAACCAGGCAGGCGACCATTTCCAGGCTCAGGTGCTGCGCCAAAAACTCGCGCACATGGATTGGACGAAGCGGTTCGGCTCCGGGCTGGACTTCGAGCCGCACGAGCGGCTGACCCCGGTAAAGCATTTCGAGCGCGTCGGGTGGCGCAGGTTGCAACCAGGCTTGGAGGTGGGGAAGTTCGGTGGAAAGTTCGAGCGTCAGAGTATTGTAAGCTTTTTGCTGGTTGGATAGACTCTCAATAGTAGCCTTCCATTTGGGATAAGTCCCCACGACATCGCGTACCCCCAACCAGTAGTGATAGTCGGCCAGAACTGCGTTGAGACGACCTATCGTGCGGCGGAGTTTAGAGGGTCGGATAAAGTGCAAGAGCCGCAAAAGCAAACCGCTCACCAGAACCGCCAGCCAGGGACGACGCCACAGCCAGTTCCACAACCGGCCCCACCAACCGCCCTGCGGAGCCTGACTCAGTTTAAAGCAGCCTAGCAATTGGGGGTGCTTGTGGCAAAGCATCATCTCATCTCGTCCGGTCGCCCGATGCAGTTGTAGCCGCCGAGCCAGGGTCGGTCGGGCCGGTTGCCAGTTAGCCTCGACCGGCACGGCTCGAAAGAGAGTTCCGGCTTCAAGCAAGCGTACCCCTAACTCGATTTCAGGGCCACGCGGCCCGGCAAAACGAGGATCGAAACCGCCGATGCGCTTGAACAAACTCACAGGCAACGAAAAATCTGGCGAAGCTAAATCCTGGAAGGTCAGGCGGTGGGCCGGACGTGCCAGAGCCAGCAGTCGGTCGGTCTGGCTCAGATCGTCCAGCAAAGCGAGCGAGTCGGTCGTATTACCGGCAGGTGAGGGCGAGAAATAGCCCAGCACCACGCTTTCACCCGGCCCGGCTTCGGCCTGAGCTTTCAAATGAGCTTCGACCAAGCGGGAGCCTGGCTCTAGTCGCTCGTCCAGGAATAACAGGGTCGGGTAGAGCGCGGCCTCGGCAGCCGCGTTTAGGGCTGCTACCGGGCCTTTCGCAGCCTCTTCGACCACGCGCCAGGAGTAAGGCAAGGCCAGACCCTGGAGCCAGGACTTCAAGTTAGAAACCTGCTCCTCTGCCACCAGCAACAACTCGTAACTGGTCGGGGCCAGGCTCTGGCGGGCCAGACCATCCAGCAACCCTATTAAAGACGCCTGCAACCCGCCAGTCCTCACAATAAGGCTGATCTGAGTGGACATCAAGCTCCCTCCGAAGGTTTGATTGCGCTAGAAGTGGCGGCCAATCGCCGTTCGCGTCGGCGGCTACGCCAGTAAGCCCAGGGAGCCGCCAGCGTTCCGCGGGCCTCGACCAGGGCCAGACCGAGGGGTGGAGCGTGGGAGGGCCGGGAGCCAAACGGTTTGAGACTGTGCCACAGGCGGTGCCGCAACATCCAGCCAAGCATGGTCAAAGCCTGTCCATCGCCATCCTTGAAGATGCAACGCAACAGCATGGACAAAAACCCGGTGTTGTAGCTGTGTAAAGTTCTGGTCAGGTCAGCAGAGCCAGGCCGATGATGATGCCAGGCCAGAGCTTCGGGAGTGTAAACGGCCCGGTAGCCCAGACACAGCAGACGGTAGAAGGCGTAACTTTCTTCGCCCGCGCCCGCAGGCGTCCCCGGCCCTAACTCCGGCCCAAACAGGCCCAACCGCACTACCGGCTCACGGCGCAGAGCCATATTCGCGCCTACTCCAAGCGGATGAGTATCTACCGGCATCAGGTTTGCCAGGCTAAACTCCCGGCGGGTAAAGCCCCGGCTGAAAGAGTAGTACCGCTCGAAAATCTCCTGGGAAGGGGTGTCCAACACGGCAGGCATCACCAGCCCGGTGACAATCGCCACCCGCCGATCCCGAAAAGGGCGGCGTAATCCGTCAATCCAGCCCTGATCCACCTCTACGTCGTCATCGGTGTAGAGCAGCACCTCGCCCCTGGCTCCTTCCGCGCCGCATTTACGCGCCCAGTTTACCCCTGGGATTGGTTCAACCAGGTAGCGCACCTGGGGGAACTGAGCGACCACGCGGGCAGTGCAATCGACGGTCGGGGCGTTTTCCACCACGATAATCTCCCCGTCCGAAGCGGCCAGGCGCACGATTGAAGCCAGGCACCGGCTCAGGTGTTCGGGGCGGTTGCGGGTGCAAACGATCACACTCCAACTCGGTAGGGGTTCGCTACCGACTTCTTCGGGCAGCTCGAACCACCGCCGCAATCCCCTTTGGGCCAGGTTCGACCCGATAACCGGGTCGCTGCCGATAGTCTCCTTGAGCCGGGACAGTGGCACCCAACCTTCGGCACAGTCTAACCGCACGCATCCAACCGGGTAGCCCTGCTGTTTCACCAGCACCAATACTTCGGCGTAACCGCTCAGGTCGGTCAGGTCGGTCAGGTCGTCGCTTAATTCAATTGAACGAACACAAGTGTTCATAAGTTATTATTGGCTCTATCGGTTTAAGTAGAGCAGCCGCACCAACCCTGAATTGCACGAAAGGCTGTTACCTCTAAATTCAGTAGCAGGCTAGAGGGGAGAGTTGCCAGGAAGCAGAGCAGAACGTTGCAAGAAACAGATACTTTGCCAGATTGAATTTATTTAAGACCGCCGGACAAATCTTAATCATTAGCCGGGACAAACCGATTGTTCCGCTACCCAAACCGGCCTAACCTTTCAAATCAAGACATCACCAGATTACAGTTTTTTAGATTCAATTCCACCAGCAAGTTAAAATGAAGCACTATTAAAATTAAAAAACTGTTCAGCCCTATAATAGCATATTTTTATGGAAATCAAGTCGCCAGTATGCTATATTAAGTACAATATTTATTGGGTTTCCTGGTTAGTTTGGGTGAGTGGAAAAATGTTAAACAATTCTCAAGAGCAATATAAAGCAGGTCTGGCCTGGCTAACGGCCCAGGCCGACCACATGCAAGCTTTCCTGAGCCAACTGGTTGCAATGCCCAGCCAGAACGGGGTTGATACCGAAGAAGCCCTGGCTCGTTTAATCAGTCAGAAGCTGATCGAATTTGGGTTCGGGCCGCAGCTTGTGGGCGATCCAGCCCGGCCCTCGGTGCTATGCCAGTTTGCTCCGCGCCAGTTCGGGCGGCCCACCCTCTGGCTGGAAGCACCCCTCGATACGGTCGTGGCTGGCGACCGGGCCAACTGGCGGCACGATCCTTTCGGAGCCGTGGTCGAGGAAGGCCGCATGTACGGGCGAGGGGTGGCCGACTGCAAAGCGGCGATTGCCGTGTTTGTTTTCCTGGCCGCGGCTCTGCGTCAAACCGGGGCTACTCTCGACGGCAACCTCGTGCTGGGCTTTGACGCCGATGAACAGGGCGGAGCTTTTACCGGCATCAAAACTTTGCTGGAAAAGGTCGGGTCAGTAGACGCCTGTATTATTGGCTATCCTGGCAATACCGAAATTGCTATCGCGGCACGTGGTTTCTTGCGCTTACGCCTGCGCACGACCGGGCAGAGTGCGCATACCGGAAAGCGGACGAAAGAGCAATACGCCAACGCAATCAGCCTGATGGCACGAGCAGTTGTAGCTCTGGAAGAATTGCAGATGAGCTATAGCCCTTCCGACCTTTTCTGGTTTGGCCCGCGCCTGACGGTAGCTCAAATTAGTGGCGGTGCCGCGATTAACGTGGTGCCGGAGCAATGCGAAAGCGCGGTAGACATTCGGCTAGTGCCGGGCCAGACCCAGGAAGGGGTGCTCGCCGAAATTCGGACGGCTCTGGAAAAGGGGCTGGGAGCCGAAACGCTGGCCTCAAACATCGAAATACAGCCATACCAGTACGAACCGGCTTACGCCAGCCCTGGCGATAGCCCGATTGTGCAGATTTTGCAGGCCCAGGCCGAGGAAATTCTAGGCCGCAAGGTCGGCTTAGTTGCCAGTGGGCCGAGCAATATTGGTAATGTGGTGGGCAACCGGGGTATAGATACGGTCAACGGTTTCGGAGCCGCCGCCGGTGGTATCCACGCCTCGAACGAATATATCGAAGTTGACAGCCTGCTGCCGGTGGCGCAGGTTTACCTCAAAACAGTTTTAACCTATCTTAATGGTTGAGACTGGTTTTTGAGATAAAAAATGCTATAATAAATCTATTATATCTGGTTGTACTAATTTGGGTAAGTGTTAGTCACCCTTGTAGCCCTGAGCTATATTTGTTAACAAATATACCGGAAGCGGTGCCTCTCGCTTCCAGCCCAACCAAGTATTGCAGTGCAATTTTAGTCGTCAGGTTTGGAAACGATTAAAATCGTCACGCGAATTGATAGTGTGGTAGCTAAGAAGAACGGGCGATCATTTTTATACGCAGTATAATCAGTAAGGAACTTTAGACTAGGACTTTATTTAAGATGTACATTCTATTCGGAGACGATGAAGAACTGGCCCGCGAACTGGTTCATAAGGCTCTGACGGCACGGGGCTATACCGTCTACACGCTCGATACCAGCCGGGCTGAAGAAATGACGAGCCGTTTGCAAGGCTTGCGTCAGAAATTCGGTTCACCAGCTATATTTATTCTGGACGGCCATAATGTGTTACTGGATAAAGAGGGGCGGCAACTTTACGATATGACCCCGCTTGGTCTGGTTAGCTGGCTGCGGCAAAGCGGCCTGCCCGAAGAATGCAAGTTTATTTTGTACTCGAATGATGACAAACTGGTCGAGCAAGCCCGCACCAACCGGGCTTTGCATTTCTTCGCCGCCGTATCAAAGGGCGGCGCGGGAGGAGGCTTGACCGCTCTGCTCCAGGCGGTTGAGCAAGCTATTCAAGCGGCCTGATCACCCCTTTTTTGACCCAACAGGAGTTTGCCGCCCCTATGAATATTGTTTATGCCGATGACGATCAGTTAAGCCTGGAAATTGTGCTACGCGCTCTCCAGGCTCGCGGCCACCAGGTTACAACCCTCAATAGCAGCCAACCGGCCCAGATGCTAGGCCAATTTCGGCAGGTGCTGGAACATGGTCCGGTACCTCAGCTAGTGATCCTGGACGGCCATAACATCGCCAAAGACCTCGAAGGACAACCTATTGTAGATGTGCAACCGACTATGCTGCGGGGCTGGTTCCTGGGTAGCGGACTGCCGGAAGGTACTCGTTTTGTGCTTTATTCCAGCGATGATCACCTGCTAAGCCAGGCGCGGGAAGCAAAAGAGTGGGGGTTTTGGGCCGCCGTTGCCAAAACCGGCACAGGAGGTGGGCTTAACGCCTTGCTACGGGCCATCGAAGATAGCCAATCTTGAACGAATTTTTTACACGAGATTACAAGCCGGGAAGCTAAAAAACAGGTCGAGGACGACATAGGACATTTTATGAGTTCGAGCAAACTTTCGCCGCCGCCCCTTACACGCGACAATATTGGCACCAGCACCAGCCGGTTTACCGAGCCTCTGGTGCTAAAAGTGATCGCTGCTTTCGTACTGATGCTGGCGGTACTGGTCATTCTAACTATTGTATCGCTCTACAATATTAACCAGGGCAAAGATAGCAGCCATCAGGCTCTGGACCAGCAAACCACCGCCAATCAGCTTCAACGCCTGCGGGAAGCTCTCGTTAACGAACGAGTAAGCCTGTTAAACACGCTCTACACCGGCCAGTCCGACCCCAGGCTGAGCCAGCACGAAGATGATTTTCAGCAAGAAATCAATATACTTGTAACCCGAAACGAGTTAGTTTATCCGCTCATTGTTGTCCACGATTATCTAAAAGAATTTTACACCCGGATTATAAGCACCAACGAAGCGGGACGTACCGCCGAAGCTCGCGCCCTCTGGGAAGAAGCCGAAGCCGAAATTCAAAAATTGCTGGGGTTGCTTGATACTCGCCTGAACCTGGCTAACAGCCAGGCCATGAGTGCGGCTACTCGCTCCGATACGGTTCAAACCGAGGCAGCCCAGGCGACCCTCTGGCTGGCCCTGGTGGTGGGACTCATCGGCGGGTTGGTGGTAGCTTTTGTAATGTCTTCGGTAATTGGGCCGCTCCGTCGCCTCAACGATAACTTGACCCAGCTATTGTGGAAGCAAACCGGGCATCTGACCGACCAGTTAAATGTGTTGCAAGCCGAGGTAAACATCAACCGGGACATGCTAACGACGGTGCGCCACGACCTGAAATCGCCCCTGAGCAGCATCAAGGGGCTAGCCGAACTTTCGACGATTCTCCACCCCGACCTACCAGAGGATGTCTACGAGAACCTTGACAAAGTGATCGAAATGGCTGACTTGAGCGTAGCGACGATCAGCGAGGTGCTGGCCCGCCGCGAACAACAGCTAGAGCTTAAGCCGGTAAACCTGAGCGGAATGGTAGATAAAGTATTGCAACTGGTGGACTTGCGGGGTTATAGCGTGCAACGCAATATCGAAGCCAGAGAGTGGACAATTGATCCTAGCCTGATGGAACACGCCCTTTTGAACCTCTTGAGCAATGCCCGCAAGTTCAGCTTACAGGGTATCGGGGTGGGGCTTCGCACTATTCGCAAGCCCGGCACGGTGGATACCGAGGAGTTAGAAGTATGGGTCTGGAACGATGGCGCACTGATTAACGCCGAAGACCGCGCCGAGATTTTCAAGCCGGGCAAACAGACCGCCGAAGGCAAGCAAGTCGGAGGACACGGCCTGGGCCTCTACATCGTCAAGTCTATCGTCGAGCGGCACCACGGGCGGGTTACAGTCGAAAGCCACGAGAAGAAGGGTACGACCTTCCACCTGTATCTGCCGCGCCTCTATGGAACCGAGCTTTCCAGCCTAACCCCGGCCCCTCAAGGAGACTCCAACGCCGAAGACCGCACCGCCCTTGTCAAAATCTAGGCTGGCAAGTGCTAGTAGTGAAAGAAACACCTATGGCAGGGGTGTTTTTTATTGCAATACTCTTGTGTTAGAATTGTCGTATTCTTTTTGCTAATTATGACGCGCAGCCGTGTAACAAAGACAGGGATTTTTAATGCTTACTACATTAGCTGAAACGTTCAAGGAGGACCTGAGTAGCGACCCTACTCCTACCCAGGCCCGAGACATTCTCTATCAAAAATATCAGAAATGCATTGTTCAAAATCCAGCTTTAGACAGAACGCTTGTTAGTTTTCAAGCTAATAAACGTACCCCTTTTTATTCCTGGTTCAAATACAAGGAAGGGTTTTCACAACGCTTAGTAACTTACCTTCTGGAACAACTTTGGCCGCAATCCACTGGAATTTTGCTAGACCCGTTTGCCGGAGCTGGAGCGGCCCTGTTTGCGGCGAGGGAGCAAGGTTGGCAGACGAAGGGCATCGAGGTTTTGCCAGTTGGCATCTATGCGATGCAGGCTCGTCTGGTTGCAGCCCGTATTGATATTACCAGCTTTGATCTAGCCATCAGCCGTTTAGCCTCATTGGATTTTCAGAAATACTACGATGAGAAGCACGTCCTAGACCATATTGCCATTACAAAAGGGGCATTTCCAGAGGAGGAAGAACGCCAGCTAATAGGTTATATTGCTTATTGTCGCCAGCAGGTAAAAGATGTGGATATACAGACCCTACTACTATTTGCCGCATTCTGCATTCTGGAGGACATCAGTTATACACGGAAAGATGGTCAATATTTACGCTGGGATTTTCGGTCGGGCCGCTCACAGGGCCAAAAACCTTTTAATAAAGGCGTTATTCGGCCATTTCGTCAGGCCATTGAGGAAAAGCTATCACAAATGCTTACCGAGCTAAAAGGCGGCATGATTCAGTCTCAACTATTTGAAGAAGCTAACGAAACAATCCAGCCCGGTCCTGAACCTGAGCGGTTAGAAGATTCCTGCCTTGAGAGATTACCCATGATGGCATCAAGTAGTATTGATTTCGTGCTGACTTCGCCCCCTTATGCAAATCGCTACGATTACACCCGAACTTACGCCCTTGAATTGGTTTTTTTAGGACACAATCACGAGGACGTAAAGCGGTTGAGGCAAAAGATGCTTTCTTGCACTGTCGAGAACAAAAACAAGCGCGGGCAGTTACAGCAGTTTTACACCAGCATAGGTCGGAACGCTGACTTTATATTGGTTGACCGCACGTTTGAACAGCAGCAGGCATTACACGAAGTATTAGGTATTCTCGACCAATACCGGGACGCAGGGAAACTTAACAATGAACATATAGCCCGCCTGGTAAGGAACTATTTTTACGAAATGTGCTTTGTAATTTTTGAACTCGCCCGCCTCATCCGACCTGGGGGTATTGTAGCAATGGTAAATGACAACGTGCGGTATGCAGGCGAAGAAGTCCCGGTTGACCTGATTTTATCGGAGATAGCGGAAACTTTTGGACTAACCACGCGAATAATCTGGACACTAGGACGGGGTAAAGGTAACAGCAGCCAGCAAATGGGAAATCATGGCCGTTCAGAGCTACGCAAATGTGTTTATGTGTGGGAAAAAAGGTGACTATGGCAGCAGATGAAGCCGCACTACTAGCCGAAGCTAACCGTATCAACTACCGCCTACGCTCTACTTTTTTCTATCGTAAGCTCAAAGAGTACAACACCCTTGCTTTTCCTGGCATGGTTGCAGAACTGTTTTCAGTTGAACACCTTTATGCATGGGAAGAACGTAGTGAATGGAATATAGGTGAGGATGCCTATACATACATTACTGGGAACTCTGATTTTCACCTGTTTCAGGTGTTTTGCCATCCCAAGCTAATACGGGAGTATCCCCGGTTATTAGCTTACTACCGGAATATTGCCGCACTCTCGCAAAAATCAGTGGGCTATCTTGCTAAAGCCGGGGTAGATGTAAAGAAAATAGAAACCGATACGCAAAACCGCCTTTCACTCAGTGAGGCACAAGCGTTGACGCTTGTGCGCCTGTTTAACGAGCATATAACGCTGATAGTAGATTCTTCTATTCAGAGCATTACCAAAGAAGAGTTATATGGTATTTTGCTTGCTTCCACCGGTGCACAAATAGATGGCTCATGGCGTAATGCCATTGGGGAAGAAGCGGAGAAGGTAGTACAACGGCTTTTAGTTAAGGAAGTGAAAGAGCGTAATTTACTTGCAGCCCTTATCCCCCAAAAAGGACAGGCGATAGAGCTTTACGACCCAATCAGAATACAGGAACAATTAGGGCAGATAGAACGTTACCGGGGAGTTTTGCTGACCAATCGTACATCCATTTTGTTTTCGAGCGACCCGGATATATCACTATTAGATCAGAACGGCGCAACCGTGTGTGCACTGGAAGTTAAAGGCGGAGCAGACCCGGCAGGGGCATTAGAGCGGTACGGTGAGGCAAAGAAATCTTTTGAGGAAGTCCGACGCACTGCTCCCGGCGTGGCTACTCTTTTATTAGCAAGTTGCATTACGCCGGAAGTTCATCATCGCATCAAATAAGACCCGCTGATTACTTCCTACTATAATCTAACCGAATTATTAGTGGAAGAGTCAAATGCATATTTACGGTTTATAGACCAGCTTTTCGACTTCTTGAATGTAGTCACTTAGCATCTTTCCTCAAGTTGAAGACAACAGTTCTGCCTTTTTATTATTTTTATGCGAAGAACATCTAATCTATCAGGCGGGCGTTGAAAATGTCCAGGGCGGCTTTGGTGCGTCCGTTTGAGGGCGGTTTAGCCGTAGTGGAAGCCGGAACCTCGAAGGAAGGGCGAAAAGGGATCGGCTCGTTGGAGTTGGAAGGAGCCTCACTTCGGGCCGGGCTGTCTTCAAGCACCGCGCTGTCTCCGCTTTCGTCTACACACTCGATTACCACGCGCTGCCCGACAACCGCAGAAAGATGATCCTCCACGTTGCGGCGGGTGACATCCTGGTTGATCTTGTTGCGGTGGAAAGGATAAGCGAAAGCCAGCGAAACGCGATTGCCCTTGACCGCCACGGGCCGGGCTGCGATCAGCATTGCCGCAGTTAGTTTATTCTGAGCCTTGATGCTATCCATCGCTTTCGACCACAGGCCCGTAACGCTAGTTAGTTCCAGGCGCACAACCTCGCCGACCGAAACAGCTTCGGGCGCAGGCGTCGTATCGGTTACTTCTATTGAAGCCGAAGCCGAAACAGGCGGGCTGACGATGGCTGGCGCAACCGGAGGAACCTGCTCTGGCTCGGCAGACCAGGCCGGGGCGGGCGCAGGTTTAGAGGCAGGTAAGCCATTGTATGCAGACGGTCGGGTTGCCGCCGAAACCGAAGCCGCCACCGGGCGGGACGGAGTAACCTCGGCAACCGGGCGCGGGCTGGCTAGGGCAGGGGCCGGTTGTAACAGGCTCTCCATCAGGGCGATTTCGAGCGGTAACTGGCCGTAGGGCGAAACTTTCAAGTTGTAATCTACCGCGCTAAAGGTTTTGAGAAAGCCTAGAATTGCTCCGCCTTCCATTCGGGCAGCCTGGTCTTGCAACCGGGCCAGAGCCTCGGCGGTCAGATCGGTCAGTTCGCGGCCCTGCGGGTTGACCTTGAGCAGCATCAAGTTTCGCAAATGCTCGACCAGTTCACGATTGAACCGCTTGAGGTCCGTGCCGGATTGCACCAGGCGGTTGATCCCTTCCAGACCGCCGGACAGATCGCTCGTCGCCAACTTCTCTACAAAATCGGCCACCGCTTCGCTATTCATCACGCCCAGCATCAGCCGCACGGCTTCCAGGGTAATTCGCCCACCGCTAAAAACGATCAATTGATCCAGCAGCGAAAGCGCGTCGCGCATCGCGCCGGTCGCCTGCCGAGCCACCATATCAAGTGCGCTCGGCTCGAAAGGCACGCCTTCCTGTTCGCAGACGTAGGCCAGCCGTGCCGCGATAGTTTCCAGGCCGATCCGCTGAAAATCGAACCGCTGGCAGCGAGAAAGTACCGTAGCCGGGATGTCTTGCGGGTCGGTCGTTGCGAGTATGAAAAGAGCGTGGGCGGGCGGCTCTTCCAGAGTTTTGAGCAGTGCGTTAAAAGCCGCCTCGGTCATCATATGCACTTCGTCAATGATGTAAACCTTCTTTTTGAGGAAAGACGGCTGGAAATTAATCTTATCGCGCAGGTCGCGCACTTCATCAATACCGCGATTACTGGCGGCGTCAATTTCGATCAAGTCCAGGGCGCGACCCTCGGCAATCGAACGGCAGGCTTCGCAACGGTCGCAGGGCCGGACCTGGGGGTCGGGGTCGAGGCAGTTGACTGCTTTTGCCAGCAACCGCCCGGTCGAAGTCTTGCCGGTACCACGCGGCCCGCAAAAAAGGTAAGCGTGCGCCACCCGGCCACTGGCTATCGCGTTTTTCAGGGTGCGCGTAATGGCATCCTGGCCCACCAGTTGGTCAAAAGTCTGGGAACGCCATTTACGGTAGAGGGTTTGGGAGCGATTAAGGCCGTTGGCGGCTAAATCTTGGCGAGGCTCGGCAGGCATAGATAGCCCGGCCCGCAGGCTGTCGTGGTCATTTTCAATCGTCATTTTTATTCCCCGTTGCTTGTCGGCTGGTAACGGTTACTTTTTCTTAACCTTATTATACTCCATAAAGGCTCCTCTGGAAAGTTGCTTTTTAGCCTCCTTCGGCTTCGAGCGGCGCGCAGCAAACAAAAAAAGAGCCATTCCGTCTAATGAATTCTGGAATGGCTCTTTTTTCACTTAGAGATCCAGGACAACCAGGATCAGGCAAACAAAGGCCGCCGTTGCATCAAGCCACTGGCGCGGGCCAAAAGCAAGCCACAGACCAGGCCGACTCCCAGCCCGATACACCCGGCCAGATAGTTCAGGTGGGTTAGATTAACAATAGTAAACATCGCCAGATTCATCAGATAAAGGGCAATCGGCACAAAGCGGTATTGATACTCGACCGATCTGGCTTTGAGAGCATCCAGCCGTCGCTCTCCCACGATCAAGGCCAGCAACAGCACCAAAAGCAAACTTACGACCGTCCAGGCCACAAAATTAGAGGTCGGCACACCGTAGTAAGCTCCGCCATCCCGCCACAACCAGTAGCCCTGAATATGCACTGCCACCGGTTCCATCACCAGATCGCTCAGCACCGTCAGGGCCGCACTCAGGCAAACCACGCTTGCCAGACCACGGTGCGGCCACAACCGGGCGACTACAAAGCGCGACATAAAGAAAGAAGAAAGCACGATCATCATCCAGGCCGAGGTAATACCAATTGGGACGACCAGCAGTTTGGGAGCGAGAGCCTCGGTGTAGGTGTATGCGCCAAAAGGAAAGCCGGTGCTAACTCCGACGGTTTCGACCGCGAAGCCACCGACCAGCATTGCCGCCCCTGCCGCCAGACCTCGGCCCAACCCATAATTTAGCACCATCCAGGCAGTCGCAGCCAACCCAACCAGAGCCAGCATCAAAGTCGCCATCCATTCGGTACCGACCGGCACAGAGTTGGTGGCCAGCAAGAAAAGGGAGGAGGGATAAATGAAACAGTAAACCCCAAAGAACAGGAACAAAAAGAGTCGCTTGAACAGGTTTGAGTACACCAGGTAACTTCCTCTCTATCACAATCGTTTCCTAAATCAGCCTTATTATAAACCGCTCAGGCCGACCTAACACTATAGAAAACATAAAGATAAAGGGTAGCCTATCTTGTGAAACCCGTAGCAATTTTTATTCCCGTCGTTCTAAACCCCAGATTTAAGCCCAAATACCGAAGTCTACAACTAAATCGGCCTGACCGAAAGGCTTTTTCGCTTTCGGTCAGGCCGATGAACCGCATCAAACTTCACCTCAAATGCCAACGCCCCAACCGCCAGTTTCGGTACCTTGAAAGTTACCTTTGGCAAGAACCCGGCGGGCGCGTTTGAGAATGACGCGGGCGTTCTCGAAATATACCAGTGCAATCGCGTCGTCAATATCGCACCAGATAGCGTCGTGGGTTTCGCCGGGCTGAGGGCGCGGCTTTTCCAGTTTAGGATTAGTATCGCGCATCAAATACCAGCGCACCTGCTTTCGCAAGCTGCCTTTGCGGGTATCAGCGATATAACGGGCAGCACCCAGGCCCGCCACGATCTCGCCGCGCAACCCGGCCTCTTCTTCGACTTCGCGCAGAGCGGCTTGCTCCTCGGTTTCCCCGGCTTCCAGATGGCCTTTGGGTAAATCCCACCAACCGCTCTGACTCCGCTCGATCAGGCAAACCAGATAGCCTGCCTTGTTGTCCCGCGTCCGCACGTAAGGCCGAAAAACCACCCCGCCCGCCGAGCGATCCTGCGGGGTGAGGGCCACGTCCCAGCCATTTAATATCTTATCTTCTTGTTCCTGTGTCACTGTAATCTACTCAACCCCGCCTCTTTGCCGGGCAAAAAAGCCCTTAAAATTACCAAATCTCCCCATTTTCCCCGGTACTGATTCCTCCGACTTACTCGACCTGGCGGTAAGCCTCCAGTAGTTCTTCCGACCGCGCCCGTACCAGGGCGGCTAGTTCGCTATCTTTGGTCACAATATACATCCGGCGGACGTGGCGGTGAAACTTGCGCATATCGTCGTTGTTCAGGCCGCTCACCTCGCCCCAGGGTACCGGGTTCGGCCACCCGTGAGGCGGCTCTTCGCAAACCACGTTTAGCACGATCTCGAACCCTTTCGGCTCCGGGATGTCCAGCAAAATTTCGTGGCCGCGCAACTCCCGGCCCGCCCACCCCGACACCAACCGACACCACAATTCTTCTAACCGTTTACGCCGGGCCGGATTGTACTTTAGAACGCTCAGGCGAATAAACATGCTAGCATCTTCGGCCAGCGAAAGTGCCCTTTTATAAAATCGCCTCTCATGGAGATCGGTGATCAATTCGTGGGCCAGCGAGTCGGGCGGAGTGGTATTTTGAACCAGGGCAATAATCGAAGCATCGTCGCTGCGTTCGAGTTCCGCCGGGCCGAAAGCGGCCTGTCCGAGGGCTTCCTGAAGCGAACGCAAAAACATGACAGTCGCAATGCGGTTGGTGTGATGCCAGTAGACGTTGTAAAACATCAGATAACGGGCGAAAATGAGCGATTGCAAAGCTCCCACGCCCTTTTCGTCAATCGTTAGTTGCAGCGCAGCCTGCGGGTCGGCAGGTTCCACTTCCGGCCAGACCCGCAACGAGTCAATCAGCCGTTGCACATCTACCAGGCCGTAAGGCACATTGCAATAGCGCGAATCTCGGCTGAGATAATCCAGCTTGTCGGTATCAAGCGCACCACTAACGATCTGGCGCAAAGCCAATTCGCGCCGGTTGAGCGGCACACCAGGGTCTTTTACCACGAAAGCAGCGACGCGAAGCGGGTCTAACCCCCAGGCTTCCCGCAGAATCGGGCCAACTTCCGGCCCGGTAATAATTTCGCGGCCTATCGTTTCGTGGCTTCGTACCACCTCCAAATCCAGTTCTTCGACGGCGTGACTGTAAGGATAGTGGCCGATGTCGTGCAGGAGAGCCGCCGCCAGAGTCGTATAAACCTCGTCACGGGTGAAATCAGGCTGGCCCCGCCGCAGAAGATGCAGCACGACTTGTTTGGTCAGGTGGTAAACCCCGATGCTATGCTCGAAGCGGCTATGATGTGCGCCCGGCCAGGTCCAACTGGTAAAGCCGAGTTGCTGCACCCGGCGCAATCGCTGAAAAGGACGGCTATCCAGCAGAGCCATAACCGGACGGCTAAGGCCAATATCGCCCCAGACGGCATCGCGCAAATTGCTTTCGGCCTGGCCGCTCAGCTCTAAAATTAACTCGCCACGGGTGCTGCGGCTTTGGTCAGTTTCGATCATGGGTTTCGGGCCGCCTCCTTTTCAGGTCAAAAAGCCAATCAGCCAAATTATACGCTCTGGCAAGCCTGCTTGACAAGAAAAGTGCCAATAGCCTTGTATAGATTGCCAACTTAAACCCAGATCGGCGTAAGAGTAGGGTTAAAACAAGACCGCCCAGAGGGGCTACAAACTCCCTTCCTGGGCGGTCAATATTTTACGCTGGTCTAATCTTTTCTAAGGCTTTTCTTTAGCGGTAAATGCCTGGTTCTACAGTCTCCCCGGCAAGTCTGGCTAAGGCGAACCTAGACATGATCGAGGCTGAGATTTTCTTCGGCCAGTTCAGTCCACCGCCCGATCCGGCGATACTTGGCGTAACGGGTTTCGAGCATCGCTTCGATCCCTGCCGCCCCCCGGCGGGTGTAGTGTTCTTCTAACTCGTCCAGATGGCGGGCCAGCGTCACCTTGAGGGTTTCCATCAAGAGGGCCGGAGCGGTATGTGCGCCGCCGGGCGGTTCGGGGATGATTTCGTCGGCGATATCAAATTCGAGCAGGTCTGCGGCGGTAATCTTCATCGCCTGGGCCGCCGCCGGAGCCTGGGAAGCGTCGCGCCACAGAATAGCGGCACTGGCTTCGGGACTGGCGACGCTATACACGGCGTTTTCCAGCATCAGCAAGCGGTCGGCCACGCTAATCGCTAAAGCCCCCCCGCTACCCCCTTCGCCTGTCACCAGGGCGATAATCGGCACCGGCAGACGGCTCATCAGCATCAAGTTCTCGGCGATTGCCAGCGAAATACCACGCTCTTCGCTTTCTTTGCCAGGGAAAGCTCCCTGCACATCAATAAAAGTCAGCACCGGCAAAGCAAACTTGGCGGCGTGCTGCATCAAGCGCAGAGCTTTGCGATAGCCCTCGGCCCGTGGCATCCCGAAGTTGCGGAAGATATTTTCTTTAGTATCCCGGCCTTTTTGCTGGCCCATCACCAGCACGGCCCGGCCCGCGAACTGAGCCAGACCGCCGACCAGGGCCGCATCGTCGCCATAATGCCGGTCGCCGTGCAATTCGACAAAATCCGTCGTGAGGGCCGCAATAAAATCGAGCGTATGGGGCCGGGCTACGTGCCGGGCCAGCAATACGCGCTCCCAGGCCGGAGAATGAGGCGTCTCTTTGTCGCGGTCGCGGTCTTTCAGGCGAGGGGCTTTTGGAACTTCGCTTTTGCGCTCTCGCTCTCTATCCGGCATAGCTTACCTCGCGCTGAAGCAAACGTACTTCGCGAGCCTGGCTCTGGGCGGCTTGCTGCGCGGCCTGAGCGTAGAAACGCAAGAGAGTTACCAGGGTCGCCCGCAACTCTTTACGCTCCACCACCCGGTCAATCATGCCGTGTTCGAGCAGAAACTCGGCGGTCTGAAAGCCTGGCGGCAGCTTTTGCTTGGTAATTTGTTCGATTACCCGCGGCCCGGCAAAGCCGATCAAGGCTCCTGGTTCGGCCAACAGCACATCGGCGACCGAAGCATAGCTGGCAATCACGCCGCCGGTGCAAGGGTCGGTCAGCACCGAAATATGGGGCAACCCGGCCTCACCCAGGCGGGCCAGCGCACCCGTAGTCTTGGCCATCTGCATCAGCGAGAACATACCTTCGTGCATTCTGGCTCCGCCACTGGCATTGATAGTCAAAAGGGGCAACCGGCGGGCCATACATTCCTCGATCAGTCGCACCAGCTTTTCACCAAAAACACTGCCCATCGAACCGCCCTGATAGTTGAAATCGCACACAGCCAGGCCCAGGGGTTGCTCTTCCAGGCGGGCAAAGCCGGTTATGAGGGCTTCGTTCAGGCCGGTTTTGCGCCGCGATTCGAGCGATTTCTGGGCGTAAGGCGGTTCGGCCAGACTCGTAAACGCGAGCGGATCAGTCGTCACCAACCGGGAGTCAATCTCCGCAAAGCTGGCTTCATCAACCAGGCTATTGATCCGTTCCCAGGCTCCTAGCCGGAAGTGATGGCCGCATTTATGGCAAACTTTCTTGTTATTCTCGAATTCTTTGGTGTAGAGCAGTTCTTTGCAGTGCGTACACTTGATCCACAAACCATCCGGGATGTCTTTCACCGGGTGGGCCAGGGTTTTGCCGTTTTTGGCCTCGCCTTGCGGTTTGATGCTCCAGGCGAATTTAGGGGCCGGGCCTTCCGAAGGCCGGGCCGCAGACGGTTCGGCCCCGTCCGAAAGGTCGGCAGAATTCAGATTTGGGTCGGTAGAGTCTGGTGGGGTGGTCTGGGAAGGTTGGGGCCTGGTTCGCTCAGTATTCCCCTCGGCGGCATTTCCTTTGGGAACTCGCTTAAAAAATTTATCCAATTTTACTATCCTCGCACTACTCAATTGCTCTTAGAGCCAGCATCTTCTCTCGATATTGCACGCTCAACTGCCTGGCTAGAACTTCGTTGTCCGTCACAACCGTCCTCTCACGGCCCCGGCGTGACCTGTGGGCTGATTATAGCATACTTTTGTAAAAAGAGAGTCCTTAAATACCCAAAACCATGCGTCGCAAAAGTTGTGAGGAACAGGCCGGTCTTGTATAATCGAACCAGTCCACCTTCAAGCCTGAAACTTCAAGCCTGAAACTTCAAGCCTGAGATAGAAAGAGTGTGCCGATGAGTTATCAGCCTCAACCTCCCAATTCAGGGCCACCGGGCCAACCCTACAGCCAGAGTGGGCCGGGCAATCAGCCCCCCGCCTACACCGCGCAACCTTACGGGCAGTACAACCTCCCGGCCCAACCCTACGGCCAGCCAGCAGTCTACCCGCAACCGCTCCCGCCCACTTATTCCCAGCCTATCACCTACAGTTACCCACCCGCACCCTTCCCGACACGGGCAAAAACTAACCCGCTTTACGCCGTGGCCGGACTGGGCGGCTTCTTGCTGGCGGTAAGTACCTTTCTGGCCTGGGCTACTGTCAGGCTGGCAAACATCGAAATTTCGGTCAACGGATTGGGGGCAGTCAGCAGCAATTCGGGCGTCGGCACTTCCGGGGCGAATCTCCGCGATGGTTTTATCGCTCTGGGAATAGGAATCGTGGCGATGGTGCTGGCCGGACTGGGCGGGTTTAGCGGGCGGCGCGGGTATGCCATCGGCCTGGTCGTCCTCGGTCTGCTGGGTAGCGGGCTGATGCTCTTCGAGTTGAGCGATATAAGCCGCAAACTGGGTAACGTGAGCGGCGTGAGCGTCGGGTTCGGCCTCTGGCTAGGATTTTTCGGCGGCCTGCTGATCCTGGCGGGCGGCATTCTAGCTCTGGTCGGGCGACGCAGCTAAACAGGTCGCCTGTCGCTTCAAGGTCGTTATGCTCAGGTTAACGGGAGTTTGAGGTTAGTCTGGCGGAGTTGTTTCGTCGGGCGAGAACAAAAGTAACCCGGCGTTAGAGGCGTAAATAGCCGCCTGGGTGCGGCTTTGCAACCCTAGCTTTGCCAGAATAATACTGACATGGGTTTTGATAGTTCCCTCGCTCAGGCCCAGGCTACGAGCAATTTCTTTGTTAGCCCGGCCTTCCGCTACCAGGCGTAAAACCTCTATTTCGCGCTCGGTAAGCATTTCCAGGCTGGCTGCGGCAGAAATCGATCTTTCGCTTGAACGAGAATGCGGGGGCAGTGGGTTAGTCGAGGCCAACCCATTAACGACCCCACCAGCTAAAAGGAGGGCCGCTTCCGGCGAAATCATCACGTGGCCGCTACTGGTGGCTTTAATAGTCTGGCATAGCTCGGCGGCTTCCATGTTTTTGAGCAAGTAGCCGTTAGCCCCGGCCAGGACAGCCCGTGCGACGGTGCTTTCGTCTAGCACGCTGGTCAGCACCAGAATATGAGCCTGGGGTACTTCTTTACGCAAAAGAGGGATTGCCTCGAAGCCATCCATCTGAGGCATCATCAGATCGAGCAGTATCACCTGCGGATGTAGCCGCCCGGCCATTTCCACGGCTTCCAGGCCATTGCGGGCCGCGCCCACGACCTCTATTTCCGGGTCGAGGGCTAGAAAGGTTTGCAAGCCCTGACGTACTACACTATGGTCGTCGGCAATTAGAACTTTAATCATAAGATTTAATCTACCTAAAATCTACAATGCTTAACCGGGCTATATTCTCAGTTATTTTAACATATCTTGCCTTAATATGCTTTTGCCATCTCATGGCAAAAATATTCAAATAATAAAAAAAGCTGTGGAGAGCGAATTCCACAACTTTTTGGAGTGTTTTGAGGTAGAAGTATTATTTCAAGTTGCTCCGGGGGTATTATCACAGCCAGAGCGTCATCACTTCGTTTAGAAGTTACAAGTCCGTCTTACAGTATTTAGTGTAATCCAAAATTTATTGCTACGCTACTCCTATCTGTCCAAACCTTTTAGCTATATCTAAAGTATAACGCTTAGGCCCCTTACAGCCATTCGACCGCGTACACTACTTCATCGTCGCTCTCGGATATAACACTGTAGGTTGCCCGTACCAGAGTAGCACCACTGGCTTCCAGGCTGGCCCGCAAAATACCCAGCATCAGGGCCGGTGGCCCGCCGACGCCAGACTTGCAGTACCGGGCGGAATTAGAACTCACTTCTTGCAACTCGTGGCGACCCCAGGGCAGATTGTTGCTCATCATATGCAAAAACTGCCGCGCTCCGCGTTCCGGTCCCAGCACACGGGCTAACACCCGCAGAACTTGCCCGCTCACGCCCTGGAAATAAGATTGGGTAAGCCGGTAGCCCAACTCCTCGTAGCCTTCCTCCGGCGTTTTGGACCCGTAGAAAGTCTGGCGTAGGTATTCGGCAATTTCCAGGTAGCGCTCGTAAGGATAGCTGACGGGCGGATTGTTCGCGTTGTAAGCGAAGCGCGTTTGTAAAACGTGCTGAAGGTCGGGACGCCCCTTGAGGCCCAAACCGCCAAACAGAAGCAATACGGCACTTCCCCGTACTTGCCGGAGGTCCTGGGCCGGTTTGATGAGTGAGGTTTTCATCTGCTGATATTTATTTTTCTAGGTGGAGGGCAGTTATAACGATGCTGCCGACAACACTGGTAAGCGGTTATTATTCAGTAAGTAGACAACATTTCTACACCCACCCACAATTTATCATTTTATCATTAGAACCAGTTATTATTAGAACCAGCATAACTCATTTTTAGAAACCTTGCTTATAACGTATGGCTAAATATTATAGCCTAGTCTGTCGTCCGAGCAAGATCACAAAGCAACCAGCGTAAAGAAAGCAGGGTTTTTTTATGATTTCGGACTGCGGTTACTTTAAGAGTGGCGACGGAACGAGTACCTTTGCGGGAGAGCAGTTGCACCGGCCACTCGGCCTGGTTCAGTTCGCTTTTGAGGCGGCTAAGCTGGTTTATAAAGGTGCGTCGCTCGGAATTTACCAGGAACAGGCGCAACGGCTTACCTATAATCAAAGGTTTGTTTAAGCCAAACGTTTCACAGGCCAGCCGATTGGCTTCCTGGATTACCCCGGCAGCGTCCGTGACGAGGTAAGGGTAAGGAGCCTCCTCGAAAAGACTGTGGTAACGGTCCCGCTCTGTTGCCAGCGCATGCTGCATATCTTCGAGTGCGGTGTTGCGCTGGTTTAGCTCCTCTTCGGTAGTTTGTAATTCTTCCAGAGCCGTGTGAAGTTCCTCGAAAGCCTGGGCGAGAAGTTCACTCGGATGGTCTACCCCTAGCCCAGCCTTTTCTTGAAGACCACTAACGCGGTAGCTGACCTGGGCTAACTTGCTTGCAAAGCCTTCTTTGGTCAGGCTAAAACGGGACGGCAAGACTTTGACACTACTAACGGGCAAACATACCTGCAGTTGGCTACCCGCACCAGGCTTACTTTCCAGCGTAAACTCACCTCCAAGCTCGACGGCCCGGCTTCGCATGAAGCGCAACCCCCAGTGACCCGGATAAG
This sequence comes from Chloroflexia bacterium, assembly GCA_038206175.1. Taxonomy (GTDB): domain Bacteria; phylum Chloroflexota; class Chloroflexia; order Chloroheliales; family Chloroheliaceae; genus 54-19. Next base: position 25,843 of record JBBRBE010000002.1, on the reverse strand, counting down.
ACCCGGCCACCTCGAAGCCTCGCCCGTCATCTCCCACTTCCAGGCATACTCCGCCGTTTTTCTGGTAAAGGCGCAACGTGACCCGACTGGCCTGAGCGTGCTTGACCGTGTTCTCAAGGGCTTGCCGGGCAATCCAGTACAGGGCCTCTTTAATCCGTAGCGGCACTTTCGGCTCGGCTCCAAGCTGGCTATCTACTTCCAGCCGGTGACGAGTACGCAGGGTAGCCACAAAATTGGTCAGGCCCGAAACCAGGCCGTTGCGTTGAAGCGATTCGGGCCGCAGGTCGAAAATGAGCGAACGCAACTCGTTCATAGCTCCTTCAGCCTGCAACAGCACTTCGCGCAGGTGGGCGGCTACTTGCGAAACCGGTTGCCCCTGGTTCAGTACGACCAGAGCCGTGTTGACGCCAAGCTGGATGCCGTAAAGCTCTTGCACCAGCGAGTCGTGCAGGTCACGGGCCATACGGGTACGCTCCTCGATTACCGCTACGCGCTGGGCTTGCTCGAAGAGGCGGGCATTTTGAGTGGAAAGGTAGGTGCGTTCGAGAATTAGTTTCAAGAAGGCAATTTCGTCTTCGCACCAGACCCGCGGTGCGCTCCAGGTATGCAAAGTCAGCAGCAGACCAATTTCGCCATCGCGCCGCAGAGGAATCGCCAGCCACGAGCGCATCTGAAGCGGAGCAAACCTTTGCTCAAAAACAGCCTGGGTTTCCGAATGAGTTTGCAGGTCTGAAATGGCGACGGTCTGGCCCCGTTTTAACTGGGAAAGTAACTCGGTGGTAGCATCGTCTAAAGCGTAAGCTCCTTCCAGGCTGGCGACATTTAAAGTGTAGTTGGGATAAATAAGCATCTGTTCGGTCTCGCCATCAATCTCCGAAAAATAACAACGTTCTACTCCCATATACTGACCTACCAGGCGAGCAACCGTCCCTAACACTTCTTCGACCTGACCAAGAGGCCGGATTATTTCGCCAAAATCCAGCAGAAATTGCTGCTGCTCTTCGGCCCGTTTACGTTCGGTGACGTCCCGAATGTTGGCGACCAATAGCCCTACCTCCGGGTCGTGCAGCAGGTTTGTCACGCTACTCTCGACCCACCGCCACGAACCGTCTGCGTGGCGTACCCGATGCTCGAAGAGAGCCGAGGCTCCCGGCTGAGCTACAAATTTCTCGAACTGAGCTTCGGTGCGGGCCAGGTCTTCGGGGTGGATCACGGCATAACTATTTACCCCGGCAACCCTGGCCGCGTCGTAGCCTAGCACCCGCTTAAGCGAAGGACTGGCATAGGCCAGGGTTCCACTGGCATCGTACAAACAAACCAGGTCGGTCATATTCTCGACTAGAATTTGGAAGTGCCGCACCGCTTTTTGCAAGGCCAGTTGAGTGGACGACGGCCCGGTGGCAGGCTGAATTACATTTGAGGTCTGGTAAGGTTCTTCCGGTCTGAGGCTCATAATTTTCTTTACCCGATTGTGTCAAAGCTTTGCACAGTTTTTCAAGCCATTTTCAAGCCACGTTTTAAGTTTGGTCTGCACCGCAAGTGTGCGTGGGGTGACGAAGCTGGATAAGCGGAAACACTCTGGCCTTATTTTCAATAATACTATCACAAAACCATTTAGAAGCGTCATAAAGATATATTATCAACTATTTTACCTACATTTTACAAAACTTTAGACTTTTCAGTTTCTCGTGGCAAGAAAATTGTATAACATATGTATAGGAAATCACAATTTACTCGACGGGAAAAGCAGTGCTAATGACCCGTTCGGGAGAAGAATAAATAAATTTAGTAACAAAACTAGACCTGAATACTTGCAATCAACGGCGATGCAGTGCAGTTAGGGCCAGGTGACAGGAGGAACATTCGAGTATGGCTAGGGCAATTCTCCCGGTTCAGCAAACGCGAACCGCTGTACAAATCAAAGGCGGCTGGTCGCTGGCCTGGCCGAGTAATTGGAAATACCAAACCGAAGGCAATCGGGACGTGCGGTTGGACTTTCTACGCGGGTTGTGCCTCTTTATTATAGTCGCCGATCACATTAATTTCTATCCAGCTTTTACAATCTTTATAACCGGCGGAGGCTACTTCCTGGTTTCGGCGGCGGAAGGTTTCATTTTTATTTCTGGCCTGGTGTTGGGTCTGGTTTACGGCCCACGAATAATGAAAGAGGGTTTGCAAGCTGCATCGAGCAAAATTCTACATCGAGCCTGGCAGCTTTATCTCTGGAATATAATTATAGCCCTGGTCTACCTGGCAATCGCTTACTTTACGCCCCTGCATACCCGGCGCGAAGCCGTCGGCGCACCGCCAGAATTTAATCTTGACCTGATTGTTCGGATGCTGACCCTCAAGCAACCCTTTGGCTGGTCGGATTTGCTGGCAACCTACGCCGTTCTGATGGCGGTTGCCCCGATTGTATTCTACTTTCTGACTCAGAAGAAAACCCGGTGGGTAGTTGGGTTGTCCTGGGCTTTGTGGTTGGGCTATCAGCTTTCACCCGAAAATTTCAGCCCGCAAATCGGCAGTTTCCCTATCTTTGCCTGGCAGTTGCTCTTTATCAACGGCCTGATCATCGGTTATCACCGCGAGGCAATTAAAGAATTCTTTGCTAAATTCCCTAAATGGACGCTTTATGTGCCGCTCGTAGCCAGTTTTGTGGCTCTGATGAGCCTGGGTATCGCCTGGATTTATGCCGGTAGCTTTGCCGACAACAGCGACCTGACCTGGTTCCTGGGCGAAATGTTCAACAAGCTTTCGATGCGGCCCGGTCGAGTGCTTACCTTCTTGATCTTCTTCCAGGTCTTTTACATCGCGCTGACCTACTTCTGGGAACCGATCCGGCGGTCGCTGGGCTGGCTCTTTAATCCGCTCGGCCAGAACTCGCTGTACGTCTACATTTTGCACGGCTTTGTCGTTTCGCTCTTCTTCAACATCCCAAGTTACGGCGAGGCTTCGCCCCTGGTGCATACCCTGGGCCACGTTGCGGCAATCCTGGCTCTATGGGCTTTAGTCAAATCGCGCTTCTTATTTAAGGTCATACCGCGCTAAACTTTGTAGCCGCTTTGAAACTTGTAGCGGCGGATTTAGGAAGGTTTGAAACAAGACAAAAGGCGAGACGCAAGTAAAATGTGTCTCGCCTTTTTGCTTTTTTACGAACCCCATCTGGGGGTTTACGCTCGGCCTGGCCTGAGTTATACTAGCGTGACTTTTGCAAAAAGCAAACAAAACAAACGATAGAAGGAGTTGTGTAAATGGCCTATACAAGCGAAGACCAGGCTGGTACCATCAAAAAAGCCGCTACTAACGCAGAAATTGCAGCTCTTTTGATAGACGATATGAAAGGCGAACACGCCGCAATCATCCAGTATTTGCAACACGCCTACAAGATTGGTGACGAAAGTGACGTTAGCCCTGAAATCGAAGGGATTGCCCGCGACGAAATGCGGCATTTTCGCTGGCTGGGCGAACTGGTAGTTGAATTTGGCGGAGACCCGACCATGCAACGCGACCCGGTTTTTCTGGACGGCCCCTCGACGACCGACCTGCTCTCGCTGGATGTCGAGGCCGAGCAACGAGCCATTGACCAGTACCGGGCGCACATCGAGGCGATTGATCACCCTAAAGTCAAACTCTATCTGGAACGCATCCTGATGGACGAACTGTTTCATCAGGGAATGTTCAAGGGCTTTATCAGCGAAATGGGCGGCAACCCGGAAAAGAAAGTCGCCCCCGAAGATACCGGCCCCTGGAACCAGGACCCTAACCCGGCCTCGCAAGACCTCGAACTTAACGCGGGCGGACAGGCCGTTCCTGCCGACCTCGAAGCGGAGGGCCGCGACGATCACCCGCTGGTTAAAATGCTCAATTCACGCATTGAAAGCGAGTACGAAACGGTTTTGCTCTACTTGCATCAGGCTTTCGTCAGCAAAAACCTCGACCAGCGCAACCACCTGATCAGCGACCGGGCAGTCTGGCACATGACCCACCTGGGTACGCTTTCGGAGGCAGTGGCGGAACTGGACGAAGACGCGCACCCAAACATGGAGCTAGATTTCGACGAGCCATTTCTGGGTCAGGCTCCCACCGGGCCGGAGGAGTTCAACCGCTGGGCCACCGAGCGAGAGCAAGGCTACGTGCAGAACTCCGCCAAATTGATTGCGTTAGCCGAAGCCGAGAGTGAGGAAGAAGCCGAAAGCCTGCTGGCTGACCTCAAGCGGATCGAAGGTCACAATAAGTTTCAGGCGGCTCAGTTCAAGCTACCGGAATAAACCTGAGCTTTTAAGCTTGCTACCCTGGTACCGGCCTGGCTTTACAAATTCGCGTATAAAAGAAAAAGCGGCCCAGGTGCGAAACCTGAGCCGCTTTTTCTTTTTAAGTTTGTACGGCCTTACTACTGCGGATAATTCGAGTCGGGGCGGAACTGCGGGTCATCCTGATCCTGCCCTTGCCCTCGGCCCTGACCCTGACCGTAAGTGCGGTAGTCGGTGCTGGGAAGAGTACGATCCTGTGAATTGTAACCGCGTGGGTCGCCACTTTGTCCGGGCTGCTGAGGAGGAGGCGGGTTGTAGTAACCGCCTTGCCCGCTCTGCTGGCCCTGGCCCTGACCCTGCCCACCGGCGTAATAGCCCTGGTCAGGCGTATTATAAACTTGCGGCTGACCCTGCGGACGCTGCTGCGGTTGGGGCTGCGCTTGCGGACGCGGTTGGGGCTGACCCTGCGGCTGAGTATAACCGGTGCTACCGGCGGCATAGCTCTGGGTAGGCTGCGGATAAGTCTGGTTCGGATTATAGGTCTGGGTCGGTTGCGATTGCGGGCTGGGCAATCGCTGGCTGCTTTGCTGCGCCCTCTGCTTCACCGCTTCGGACATTCTGGGCAAATTCTGCTGAGTTTTGGTGTAGGCATTATCGAGCAACTTCGCTGCCGTGTCGCGCCCACCCAGGCCAAACGCCAGACCGAGAGCCAGGGCCAGCGCAGCCACGGTGCCGATCCATAAAGTATTGATGACGGTCGAGGCTACCCCGATCTGGCCGAGGGCCGCCACCGCCGCGACATAAATAATGGCAGAACGGGCGATATTAGCGAACAGCCCGGCATTGCCCAAACCAGCCTGGCTGAGTGCGCCTTTGATAAAATCGGCTACAAAATTTGCCAGAAGGCCCCCGATCAGCACGATTACGAGCGCAATCGCCAGGTTAGGAATGAAATTCAAAATGCCGGTCAGGGCGGCGGTCAGAGCGGGCAGTTGCAGCACGCTAAAAGCCGCGACCAGGGCGATAATGCGGAAGAACCACTTTACAATCTCGCCCATTACGCCACTGGCATCCTGCTTGACCCCTGCCGACTGCACGAAACGGCTCAGTCCGGCTTTATCGGCAGCCTGGTTAAAGCGAATTTTACGTAAAAGGTCGGCGGTAATCCGTCCCAAAATTTTAGCGATGATAAAGCCGATCCACAGTATCAGCAAAGCACCGATTAAATCGGGCAAGAAGCTGAATATTTTGCTGAGGGCATCGCCAATGGCACTTAGAAAAGCCTGGCCCCAGTCAGTGATTGTCCGCATTAATTGTCACCTTTCCTCACTATCCCAATTTAAATCAATTATCTCTGGCTCCGAAGTCAGGGCAGTCATCAGGGCCTGCCGCCTGAGCATAAGTTAGTCTAACCTATATAATTAGGTTAAAACTAAATTAATTAAATACAAACAATAGCAAAGGTTATGCCAGACTTCGTGGCGAATTGCTTTTCCTTCCCTCCTGCCTTCGGGCTATAATGGCGGTTATCAGGCAATCACCAGATCGCCAAATGAATGTTAGCTCAGCCCAGACCGAGCAGGAGGAAGGCAAAAGATGTCAGAGCGGACAGGAACTACCAAAGTAGCCGGAGGTTTTGAGGAATGGGAAGAGCGGACGGTTGCGCCTACGCTTAAAAAGCTGCCCGAACGGAAGAAATTCGAGACTAACTCCGGCCTGCCCGTCAAGCGGCTTTACACCCAGGAAGATGTGGCCGACCTCCAACCGGAGCGTGACCTGGGCTTTCCCGGCCAGTATCCTTTCACCCGCGGCGTGCAACCGACCATGTACCGTAGCCGCCTGTGGACGATGCGCCAGTACGCCGGGTTCGCCAGTGCCGCCGACTCGAACAAACGCTACCACTATCTGTTGAGCCAGGGCCAGACCGGGCTTTCAGTAGCTTTCGACCTGCCGACCCAGATGGGCTATGACGCTGATCATCCGATGGCCGATGGCGAGGTCGGCAAGGTCGGGGTTTCGATCTGTTCGCTGGAGGATATGGAAACGCTGCTGGCCGGGTTGCCGCTCGACCACATCAGCACTTCAATGACGATCAACGCGACTGCTTCGATCTTGCTGGCTTTTTACATCGCGGTCGCCCGCAAAAACGGGGTCTCGGCGGCCCAGGTAAGCGGCACGGTGCAGAACGACATACTCAAAGAGTATATCGCCCGTGGCACTTATATCTATCCACCCACCCCCAGTCTGCGGATTATCACCGATATGATGGCCTATTGCACCGCCGAAGTGCCAAACTGGAATACGATCTCGATTTCAGGCTACCACATCCGCGAGGCCGGTAGTACCGCCGTGCAGGAAGTCGCCTTTACCCTGGCCGACGGTATCGCCTACGTCGAAGCGGCCCGCCAGAGTGGGCAGGACATTGATAAGTTTGCCATGCGGCTATCTTTCTTCTTCAACGCCCACAACGACTTCCTGGAGGAAATCGCTAAATTCCGGGCCGCCCGCCGCCTGTGGGCCAAAATCATGCGCGAACGCTTCGGAGCAACCGACCCGCGCTCGTGGATGTTGCGCTTTCACACCCAGACTGCCGGTTCGATGCTGACGGCACAGCAGGTTGAGAACAATATCGTGCGCGTGACCGTCCAGGCTCTGGCGGCCGTGCTGGGCGGAACTCAATCGCTTCACACCAACGGCATGGACGAAGCCCTGGCCCTGCCAACCGAAAAAGCCGCCCGCATTGCCCTGCGTACCCAGCAAATCCTGGCCTACGAAAGCGGCGTGGCCGATACGATTGACCCGATGGCCGGTTCTTACTACATCGAGAGTCTGACGAACGAGATCGAAGCGAAGGCCCAGGAGTACCTCGATAAGATTGACGCGATGGGTGGAACGCTCAAAGCGTTGGAAAACGGCTTCTTTCATCAAGAAATCGAGGACGCCGCTTTCAAGTGGCAAACCGAAGTAGAGAGCGGGCAGCGCGTGATCGTGGGCGTAAACAAGTTTGCGGTCAAGGAAGAAGAACGCATCGAGCGGTTGGTGATGAACCCGGCCCTGCGAGAGGAACAGATCGCCCGCCTCAAGTCCTTACGCGCTCGCCGCAATGGAGCCGAGGCCCAGGCCCGCCTGTCCGCTCTCACCGGGGCAGCCCAGGGAACGGACAACCTGATGCCGCACATAGTCGGCTGCGTCGAAAGCCTCGTAACACTGGGCGAAATCTGCGACGCTCTGCGTAAAGTCTTTGGGGTCTACCGGCCCGGCTAAGCCCATAGGTTACAACTTAAGGTTTGGATGAGCTGGTCAAGTACCAAAACGGCGATTTTAAGCCTAATGTCGGGTTGTAGACCCTGGCCTTGACGCTCAAAACCTGTGTGCGGCCAGGACCGCCCTGGAATGAATTCCGGGCTGAGATATCAAAATCGGTTGAAACCGATTGCTAAATACTCGAATTTTGCTTTTTAACTGTCGTTTTCATTCCGACATTCTTACCTCAGCCCGTAATTCATTCCAGGGCGGTCAGACGCGGAGTAACCTTGACCAGTTGCCACAACCTTAACTTGTAGCCTATAGTTTAAGCCTAAAAAGGCCGGGTAGCTGGAACGCGTTCCAGCTACCCGGCCTTTTGGTTCTGGTCAACTAAGGCTTACTTTATTTCGTTCCAGCGGAGGGCGGCCCGTAAGAACTGGTCAGGGCGGTGCGCTGCATCCCTTCCAGGCGGCCCATTTCATTCAAGAGTTCGGCCAGTTTGAGGCGGGCGTCCGTATCGAGCGAGTTTTCCGCCGACTTTTGCAACTTACTGACCCGCTCTTGCTGGTGGTTCAATTCCTCGTAGTTGATTACGCCGTCGGCCATCACCGCCTGCCAGCTTGCCATCCGGCCTACTTGCTGGTCGAAAATCGGTTGCATCCTGGCCGTATCGAACCAGCTAGAACGGGCCGGGGCTGACCCACCAGGCGCGGCAGGGCCGGGCGCAGGAGTTGACCATCCCGCCGTACCCGGTGCAGGGACGGCGTAGGGGGCAGGCGGTTGGCCCTGCGGATGATACTGGTAAGTATTGTTCTGGTAGTAGCCCTGGTAGTTTGGCGGGACAGGATTGTCGGAGCCGCCTCCAAAAGTGTTTTCCAGTCGGTTGAACCAGTTGCCCTGCGGCGCAGCCTGGCCCTGGTTGTAGTAAGGCACTGCCACCGTCGAAGTGGCATAACGCCCGCTGCGGTTCTGGATATAACCATTTATAAAAGCCCAGAAACGGTCGTCCAGTTCGCTTTGCTTCCAGGCTCCATAAGCGGCGGTAAAGACCAGAGGCGGCAACAGCACCCAACCAATCGCGCCACTGGCAATCTTATCGCCCCAGGTTTCTCCGCCCAGTTCGACCAGCACCCGACCGTCCGGCTGAGGCGTCAGCACTACAGTCAGGCTGTACGCCAGACCAAACACATAACGCACGCCACCCTGCTTGTTTATCTGCAAGATTGTGCGCCCGCTCTGGTCCTGAATGGTAGTATCAAAGTTGTCCTGGCGGAAAAAATCGGCGGCGGCGGCAGCCAGTTCTTGCACCGGCACGCCGTTAGCATCGTAAAAACGAGCCTGTGGCATTTTAGTTGGCTCCTTTCGTGGTATCAGCACTATTCCAGGCTGCTTCGGTCGCTTTAGCGGCATCTCCTTCGGTCGTCAGGCTCTGGGCCTGGCCGGGGTCGGCACTGGTACTGCTGGAAGGAGCTTTGCGCTTTTGCATTTCTTCCAGTTCGACCCGCGCCCGCATCGCCGATAGCACGGCCCGCTCTGCCAGAAGGTCAGTTAAGATAGCGTGCTGAGTTGGGTCTACCATCTTTTCCAGTTCTTGCAAAAGCCCGCTCACTTTTTCGATTTGCGCCCCTATCGCACGGTCGTCTTGGGCTGTTTCCGGCGCGATATTTTCACTCATGGGTTATCTCCTGTTCAGTCTTTCGTGTTCCTAAACTAGAAAGCTTTTTTTTAACCAGTAGTGGGACACCCTGTAGCGGAGCAATGTTTCGACTAGCTTTATTCTACCTCAAAACCAGAAAGCAGACCAGCCACAACTTTGTTTTTGCCCGGTTTTAGAGTAAAATAAAGCAGTTCACCCGCAACGAAGCAAAAAAGGAGATTTTGGTTAGAAAATGAAAAAAGGCGGATTTACCTTTGTCCTGCATAGCCACCTGCCCTATTGCCGCCAGGCCGGGCGGTGGCCGCACGGAGAGGAATGGATACACGAGGCCGCAGCCGAAACCTATATTCCGCTGCTCAACGCCCTCTACGAGCTACGGTCGGAGGCTGTGCCATTCAAGCTGACTATCGGCATCACCCCGATTTTGACCGAGCAACTGGCCGACGGGCTGATCAAAGAAAATTTTGTCGAGTACCTGGACGAGCGGATCGCAGCAGCCGAGAAAGACATTACCCGTTTCTCGTCCGAAGAGATGACCCGCGCCCGCGACGAAGCCCGGCGACTGGCCCGGCAAGCTCAGGCCGAAGCCAAAATCCGCGCCCAGACCGAAGCCGAAGCCCAGACCGAAGAAACCACTAAAGCTGAAATCGCTGGTCTTGAGAGCGACCCGGCTACCACTACGGCCACTTCGTCCGAACCGGCCCCCCGGCGCACAGTCAACCTGAATCTGAGCGGAAAGCAAGCTCTGGATGCCGCCGCCGACCTGAAAAAAGCCGCCGTGCAGGAACTTGCCGCTAACCGGCGCGGTGAACCGCTCAGAGGCGATCTGGCTCCGCTTTCGACCCAGATCGAAGCGATTGATGTGCCTTCCGCCGCCGATGCGATTGAAGCGGCCAGCCAGGAAATCGAAAGCGGTGAGCCGGAAGATACCGCGCCCGTTCCCGCCGAACAGCGTCACTACCTGGCGATTTACTACCGCGACTGGTACACTAATATCAAAACCAGCTTCCTGGAAACTTACGGGCGGGACATCGTGGGAGCCTTCCGCGCTCTGCAAGACGAAAGCTTGATCGAGATTATTACTTGCGCGGCTACCCACGGTTACTTGCCTCTGGTCGAACGCGATTCGACTATTTTCGGGCAACTTGCCACGGCGGTGGCTTCGTACCAGAAGCACTACGGGCGCAAGCCACGCGCAATCTGGCTGCCCGAATGTGCTTACCGTCCGGCCTACTACGCCACGGACGAGAATGGGCAGCAATACCTCAAGCCGGGCATCGAGGATTTTCTGGCCGAGCAGGGTATCAGCCTTTTCTTTAGCGAAACCCATACTATCGAGGGCGGTGTGCCGGTGGGCAAGGCGGCGGGCGATACGATCATCGGCCCATATAGCTATGTCACCCGCAAATATGTCATTCCTTCGGCGGAAGAACTGCCCAAGACCAACAACACTACTTTCCAACCTTATTGGGTCGTCCGGCCCGATGTAGCCGTAATTGGCCGTAACAACCGCACCGGCATGCAGGTCTGGTCGTCCGAATACGGCTATCCGGGCGACCGGGATTACCGCGAATTCCATAGCAAGGATAGCGGGAGCGGGTTGCAATACTGGCGCATCACCGGCCCGAAGGTTGACCTGGGCCAGAAGGAATTTTATCACCCCGAATGGACGCCCTACCGCAGCCAGGAACATTCCGACCATTTTGTGGGACTGGTGGAAGAACAGTTGGCCGGATACGCCGACGCCAACGGCAAGCCAGGCCTGATTGCCTGTAACTACGACACCGAGCTTTTCGGTCACTGGTGGTTCGAGGGCGTTGACTGGCTCAAGCTCGTGCTGAAAAAGCTGGCCGCAAGCGAGAATGTCGAGATCACGACCGCCAGCGACTGGCTGGAAAAGCACCCGCCCGAAACGGTAATGGCAATTCCCGAAAGTAGCTGGGGCCAGCAGGGAACCCACTTTGTATGGCTTAACGACGAAAACGAGTGGATTTGGAAACCGATCCACGCCGCCGAACGGCGAATGGAAGGTCTGGTGGCTAAATTTGGCGAAACGAGCGACCCGGACAGCTATTTCGTGCTGCAACAGGCGGCCCGCGAACTGCTCTTGCTCGAAAGTAGCGATTGGCCTTTCCTGATTACAACCGGCCAGGCCAAAGACTACGCTATCGAACGCTTTAACTCGCACACCGAACGCTTTAACACCCTGGCGGACGGTCTCGAAAGCGGCAACGGCAGCGTTTCCAGCGAGACACTCGAAGCAGCCCACCAGATCAACGCTCTCGACAATCCTTTCCCGGAGATTGACCCGAAAGTGTTCGCCTACCGCGAGAAGATCGGCCAGAGCTAAAACTACAACCAGAGGCCGGGCATATCCTTTGCACGAAGGATCGGCCCAGCCTCTGGCTCTGAGCTGAAATCCTGACGGAACCTGTCAACTTTTCTTTCTATAATAGAGCTTGTGGTAATAGCGAATTAGTTCTGAAAGGAGAACCTGTTATGTTTCAGGGTTTAAGAACTGTCATTTACACCGTGAGCGACATTAAGAAAGCCAAAGCCTGGTATAGTGCCTTTTTAGGTATCGAGCCTTATTTCGATCAACCTTTCTACGTCGGCTATAATGTGGGTGGCTATGAACTGGGCTTACAACCGCAAGAAGCCGAAGCCACCGGGAATAAGGCCGACGGTCATCTGGCTTATTGGGGGGTAGAGGATGCCGACGCGACCGCCAGACACCTGCTAGAATTAGGAGCGCGGGAACATAGCGCAGTCCAGGACGTCGGGGACGATATCCGGCTAGGCTCGGTGGTTGACCCCTTTGGTAACATCTTGGGCTTTATCAAAAATCCCCATTTCAGTCTACCGACTGCAAGCCAGACTTAGGAAGGTTTGCCGATGCCTGGGTCTACCTACGTGCCAACCTACGATTATGCCAGTGTATATAAATCTGCCGAAGGTTACGCTTCTTTTATAGAATGGCACGAGGCGCGGTTGGCCCGGCTACCCGTACCCTGCGAACGAATAACCGTCGCGACGCGGGCTGGTTTTACCCATGTGCTGGCGACCGGGCCGGGCGATGCTCCGTCGGTAGTGCTGCTACACAGTCGGTTGGGAAGCAGCCTTGAATGGGCCGATCAGTTCGGCGCGTTAGCCCCACACTTCCGGCTTTACGCCCCCGACCTACCGGGTGCGCCGGGCCTGAGCGTCCCGGCCCGGCTAGACCCCGATACTCCTGACTACGCTAACTGGGTGGGCGACCTGGTGCAAGCTCTCGGTCTGGGCGAAGGAGTCAACTTTGTAGGAACGGGCGCGGGAGCCTGGGTTATTCTCAAAGCGGCGGCTCTTACGCCGGAACTAATCGGGCGGGCCGTGTTGATCAGCCCCCAGGGATTCGTACCGCTCTCAACTTTTCCTTCCTGGAAGATTTACTGGCGCGGGATACGGGCGGTGGCGAAACCTACTCCGGCTAATCTACGCCGCTACATCCAGGCTCAGCTTGGCCCCAAAACCAGGCTCGACCCGGCCCGGATGGAAGATGGCATCGCCCTGCTTGGGCAGGCTCTCAAAAATCTGCATTTGCCCAAGCCTTTTTTGCCCCTTCAAGACCTCGAACTCAAACGTTTGCAAGCCCCGACTTTGCTCTTGCTGGGCGAACGCGACCGACTGATGCGACCCAAAGAAGTAATACGCCGGGCCAAAAAGCACCTGCCCCGGTTGCAAACTGACCTGATTAAAGGCGTGGGTCACGCTATCCCGGACGAGCGGCCCGACCTTATCAATTCTTATTTGCTGAACTTTCTAGCTCCTGAGGCTTATTTATCGGAATGATCGAATTAATCGAATTAAATAAAATAAATCGGAATAGAGGAAGGGTGAAAAGCTCTAAAGAAAGGCGGACAAGGCTACTTGCGGCGGCGCGACCCGGCCAGCAAACGTACCAGGAGCGTGCGCAGGTCGTACCACCAGCTATGCAGCCGCAGTAAGCTTACCCGCACCAGGAATAGGGCCACGAAAAATAGCCCGAACATTACAATAAACAAAACGAGCGGGCTACCCGGCAACTTGAAAGCCAATCGGATCAGCAAAAAAAGGATGACCCACACGAAAATGACGGCCCATAGCACCCGACCACTAACCCGGCCCGGTTTGGTCGGTTTCTTACCGTTATCGTCAGGGCGGACAGAAGACCGCCGCCGCTCCAAAAATTGCTTCATGTGGTTATTATAGCACTTTTGCCCGCCCGGTCGGAACCTCTTTCTTCATTTATGAGTCATCATTGCTAGTACGCTAAACCTGGTAAACTTAGCTCTTTAGAGATAGCAAAGGATCGATCAGCTCGATGGCCCGGTGTAACCGCTCGGCGGGTGAGCCGCGCAGCAGCACGTAAGGTTTGGCCTGAGCTTCGAGAGCCGCTACAAACTGTGTGTGCATCCAGTGCCGGATATGTTCGCCGTCCCGAAAGCCGTCCTGCACGAAGGGAATTTCGTCGCCGGTCAGAAGATAGAGAGCGTAATGGCGGGGGGCGGCTATCGCTTCGACCGCCGCCGAGCGACTACCCCTGTAACGCTCGTGCCACAGGCCGGTGGCGAAAGCATCCGTATCGCAAATCAGTACCCGGTTAGCCTGCCGCGCCGACAGGTCTTCCCGGCGGCTTTGCTCGGCAGCAATATGCACGAACTCGGCTTCGTCCCACTGCTCGGCCTCGCCGCGCTCCATTTTAGCGGCCCAATACTCGCGTCCGTACTCCGGCACCCAGGATGTTTCGTAATGCTCGGCCAACGCCTGTGTCAGGGTCGTCGTGCCGGTAGATTCCGCCCCGACCAGACACACCCGCCGGGCGTAAAATGCCCGCACCGGCGGCTCTAAAAATTTCCAGCAAGCCAACGGGTCGGCCCGCACCTGCGTACCCGAACACGGCACGGTCTGACGAGCCTTATCTACCTGCACGTGACGGCAGCCCATAAAGCGGGAGTACGGTTCGCCGTAATCCTCGGAGGTAAACACGACATCGGGCGGGCCACCCAGCCAACCCAGCGTGTTTTCGGCCCACACCCGCGAGTCGTTCTCGTCGTAGCGGTCGTCAATGACCAGCACGCGGGCCTGTGGATGGATTTCACGCAGCCAGGCGGCCCGTAACTCGGCGGGCGGGTTTTCGTGAGGCTTGCCGCAAACGATCACGGTTAACTCGTCCGAATGCGCCAGGGCAGTATCAATCAGGTATTTGTGGCCCCGGTGAGGCGGATAAAACTTCCCGATAACCAGACCGCGCTTAGCCATGTATCACCTCGGCCTCGGCAGGCGTTAGCGGCAGGGTAGGCGGCATCGGGCGAACCGATAGCCGGGGCCGAACCGCTTTGCGCCAGGTCGCCAGTCCAACCAGGCACATCACCAGGAACAAAGCGTACAAAAGGCTGGTCAGGTACAAACCTTTGTAAGCATACAGTCCCACGTAAATAATGTCGGCGGCAATCCACAGATACCAGTTCTCGATCAGCTTGCGCGTCAAAAGGTATTGCGCGGCCAGACTGAGCGTGGTAGTGAGGGCATCCAGGAAAGGGACCGCCCCGTTGATCGCCTGTAGCCCCAGCATCAGGCCGAGCGTGGCTCCCACCAGAAGCAGCCCGACCAGAGCCAGTTCGCGCCTTCCGACCCGCGAGACTTCCAGCCTTCCCCGTGCGCTTCCGCCGTGCAGCCACCAGTACCAGCCCAACCCACCCAGCCCGATGTAGATTACTTGCAGAACCATATCACCGTAAAGCCGGGCGTCCACGAATAAAAAGATAAAGAAAATGTTGTTGGCAATTCCAATCGGCCAGTTCCAGATGTTTTCTTTGACTACCAGCCAGACGCACCAGGCTCCCGACACAAAACCCAACACTTCGGTCAGGCCCAGGGGCAGAAAACCCCAGATCGCCCCGGCTAACAGGAAAGACCCGATCCCGACCCCAAGCCCTATTTCTCCGTATTTTTGCATATTCTAACGGCTCCTTATAGTGTAGTATTGACACTATAAGGATAGCACATCCTGGCAAAGCTGGCAAGGGCTTTAGCAAAAAGTCATAAAACTACCGGCAATACTCCTGTTGGGGTAGTCTCGCCCAGCAGGACGGCGGCTAAAGCCTGGATGCTAGAAGGAGGATCGCCATAAGTCGCCAGGCGCACCGGGGCTGAAGGAACCAGGGTCAGGTCGTAGGGGTCGCGGGCGGCGATAAGAAAGGTGTTGGGCTGCACGTCAACAACAGATTGGACGAAACGGGCCTGGTCGGGCAGACGCCGGGCGTTGCGGGTCAGGATCAGTACGAGGTCGGCGGTGCGGGCCTGGTCAAGCAGCGCAGCCTCGTTTTCGACCGAATCCAGGGCGGGCAAAGCCAGATATTGCAAATTCGGCCAGTGAGCCGCCAGCAAAGATTGTAGCAGCGGCCCCGGTCGGCGGCCTTCCTCCACCTGCGAGGCCAGTGGTAATTCAAAATCGAGAACGAGCGGACGCATCGGAGACTGCCGGGAGAGAGCGGCCAAATGGGTGCGGGCGGCACTATCGCCCACCAGCGTAATGCTGCGGCGGGCCACGCTTTCGATCATATCAGCATCGGTCTGAGCCTGGGCCGGGTCGAAAGGAGCGGGCGGCAAGCAAAATCGCTCCTTGAAAGCCAGCAACCGGGCCAGGGCCGGAGCGTGATCAAGTTTATCTCCTTCCGCCACCAGTCTTTCGGCGCACTCGCGCTGCTGCTGGAAAGAACCCAGCGGCATTGCGACGTCGGCTCCGGCTTGCAACGTCAGCAGGCTGGCGGCGGGAACAGTGTAACGGTCGGCAATAGCTTTCATTTGCAGAGCGTCACTGAAAACCACTCCCTCGAAACCCAGTTCGCCCCGCAAGAGATCGGTCAGGAAAAACGGACTGAGCGTGGCAGGCAGGCCGCCTGGCTCGATCTGCGGATAGAGTATGTGGGCCGTCATCAGGGCCGGAACGCCCGCCGCGAAAGCAGCCCGAAACGGCTCTAGCTCGATCTGCTCCAACCGCGCCCGCGAATGAGCCACTACCGGCAACCCCAGGTGGCTGTCCACCTCGGTATCGCCGTGGCCGGGGAAATGCTTGACGCAAGGAGCCAGGCCGTGAGCGAGGTAAGCCTGGACTGCCGCCGCGACCTGCCGGGCAACCTGGGCCGGGTCGTGGCCGTAAGCGCGGGTGGCAATGACCGGGTTGGCCGGATTGTTGTTCACATCTGCTACCGGCGCAAAATTAAGATTGAACCCCAACCGGCGCAGCAAGCGAGCCGTTACTCCGGCACAGGAGGCGGGTGCATCCGAACCGGCGGCGGCCTGGGCCATCTGGCTGGGCGCAATCAGGCGGGCCGCCTCGCCCGGCATGCGGCTAACCCGCCCGCCTTCTTCGTCCACCGCGATCAAAAAAGGCGGTAAGCCGTGGCGGGCCGCCAGGTCTTGCAGTTCACCGTTAAGTCGGGTGATCTGAGCCTGACTGGTCAGGTTGTAGCCGAAATGGATAATACCACCGGCGCGGGTTTCTACCAGGAAACGGGCTACTGCCGGGGTTAGTTCTGGCCCGGCAAAGTTGACCATCAAGCGTTGGCCGACTTTATCACGCAAGTTCATCAGCGCGTCCTTTTCAACAGGAAAATTTCAAAGTAGCAAAATGAAAAGCTTCGTCTCGCTTTATTTTAGAGCTTTCGCATTCATTATTGTAAGGAAGATAAGGTCAAAGCGGCCTGGGCTGCAACCAGGGCCGGATCAGGCACTTTTACGAGCGGGCCAAGCGGTATGCGATCAAGCAGGCGGCTTCGCACTGCTTCCCGAAAAGGCGGATAATGCAGCAAGAGGCCCCCTGCCACGGCCAGGCCGGGGGGCCGCTCGAAAGTCAACCGCGCAGCACAAGCTTCCACCACCAGGGCCAGTTCGTCTGCCGCCCGGTCGAGGAGAGCCAGTGCCACCTCGTCTCTGTCATCCGCCGCCCGAAAAACCACCCGCGCTAATTTAGCCAGGGCGGTATTATTAATCCCACCGCCGTAGACCACCCCGATCATTTCGGCAGGCTGGGCTAAATTCCACTCCTGTAAAATCAGGGTTACAAGGGCCGTCTGCGGGCCGCGCCCATCGCTGGCGCGAGAAGCAGCGTTCAGGGCGTGCCGTGCCAGCCACAATCCGCTGCCTTCGTCGCCCATAAAGTGACCCCAACCGCCCGCCCGCGCCCGCCGTCCACCGAAATCTCGACCGAGGGCAATCGAACCGGTTCCGGCAATCAGGCCCAGGCCGCAGCCGTCCGGCAGAGCGTACAGAATCAGTTCGGCATCGTTGGAAAGCCTGACGCGCCCGGCCAGAGGAGGGTGGGCGGCCAGAGCTTGCTCCCAAAGGGCGCGGTCGGCGGGTCGGTCAAGCCCGGCCAGCCCGATCACGGCTACCGCCGGGGCATCAGCCTGGTCGGTTCCGGCCTGCCGCAGAGCCTCGGCCAGGGCTGTCCGCACCTGTATCAGGGCGGCGTCTTGCCCAACCGCCTGATAATTCGAGGCTCCGGCCTGAGCGCGGCCAACCTCCTGGCCGCGCTCATCCAGTATCACCGCCGCCGTCTTGCTGCCGCCGCCGTCTACTCCAGCGTAAAATTTTGGCATATTTCCATCCCAGTTTCGTATCGGTAAAATTCGGTAAAAGTCGGATCGTCCAGGCAATTATACTCCAGTCAGGCCGGGTCGGTCAGTCCAGAAATATAGTGAGGGATAACTCTATGTACATTGCCTGTACTTGCTATGCTTAGCTGGTTGTAGTATATTGAGAACAGATAGTCCAGATTTTAAGGAGAATTTTCAAACTGAAATGTCCATGAAATTGACGCTGGCAATTGCTTTAGATTGTAGCCCGACCGAATGCAAGGCGCAGCTTTTAGAAAGTGGCGGGGTTGTCCTGGCTCAATATTCAGCCCCGGTACAAGCGCGGATCAAAACTATGCCCGGTCAGCTAGTTGCGTTAAATCTTAACCCGGCCAGGCCCGAAGTAGTTTACCGATGGCATCCTGGCACTGTCCGGCAATTCAAAGGGGATAAAGTCGTAGTAGATGATCAGCATTGCAGCCTGATAGAAGCGCGGTGCGCCCCAGGGTTGGAAGTAGACCTGCAAATAGACGAGTGGGTGTTTGTAAGTTTCGGCTACGCCGGGCGATGGGAAGTAGCCGATCTTGCAGTAGACGGTCATCCGGCCCATATAGAGTATTTGAGTAATTATGCCTTTCCCAGAATCGAACAGCTTTACCGGGACTTAGCACGCGAGGCATAATTACAGACTGTATAAGGCCAGAAGCAAATTCAGGTGCGGGTGAGACGCTCTTTTGGTGTGAACCTTAGCTGCGACTACAGCCCGCCCTTTTGAGTTTAAGCGACCAATTCCTGCAAGGCAGTGCGATCCACCAGCAGGATTGTACGGTTCTGCACGTTAATCAGCTTCTTCTTCTGAAGCTCGATCAGCTTGCGAGTGACCGTCACCCGGTTAGAACCGATCATGTCGGCTAATTCTTGATGAGTCAGGCCAAGCTCGATAGTAATACTGCCGTTGCCGGATTCTACCCCGAACTCGGTTGCCAGCTTGAGCAAGATATTGATCAACCGGAGCGAAACGTCCCGGCCTAGCAGTCCTTCGATCAAAATCTGCGACTGCGAAAGTTGTTGCGAGAAGCTGTGAATAATCCGCGAAGCCAGAAGAGGCGATTGCTCCATCAAATTTTCAAGAGCACTCTCCTGGATACAGGCCACAATCGAGTCTTTCATGGATTCGGCATAAACATCGTGGAAATAGCTATTATGATTGTTGGACTGGGCAAAAACATCGTTCACCCCTAGAATAGAAAGGGTGATCGCCCGGCCATCGGGCAAAATCTCGTAGAGCCGAACTCGCCCCATCATGACAAAATAAAGTACCGAACGATTGTCGCCGGGCTGGAAAATCTTATAGCCCTCTTTGTAACGATTGAGCTTGAAGGCGTGGATGCTTTTGACCAGATCGGTCAGGGTAGTTCGTTCGAGGCGAAGGCGGCGCGACTCGGCACTTTCGGCGGCCAGTTCTTCCTGAATTAGCCGGTTCTCGTCAATATAGCCGTTGAGAATGGCTCCTTCGGCCCGCGCCCGAAGCAGATTTAGCCGTTCTGTGATCGGGCGAAGCAAAGACGGGTTAGCTTCAATGGTCGAAGTAGAAACAATTACTTCCCACATCATGTTCATGATGGCCGACATTTGACCGACCACCGATTCAATCCGGGTCGCGGCTCTGGCTTGAGATCGCCCTTCGCGTTCGAGGTGTACCAGATATTCATCATAACGACCGCTTCGCAGAGCTTTGAGCAGTTGATCCCAGAGAGCCATGTGCCGCCGACGTACTTCTGCATCGAACTTGGCGACTTCAAAGCCATAGCCATGCTGCTCAATCATGTCAGCCCACTTCTTGCGGAAAGCTGCTTTGGCTTCCGACAAGGCTTTTGCCAACTCGTCGTTCATTTTTTTCCCCACTCTAGCTGTATTCATTTTTTGGAGCAGTGCCTGCATAAAAAACCAATTTTTCCTGGGAAAAGCGAAAAATTAGGCACAAAAGATGGACAACCTTTGTCCCGGCTAATGCTGCTAGAAACACAGTGTAGGTTGCAAGTCCGCGCTTTAAGATAAACCTGAACTGAAAATAAATTTCGCCAATCAGGTATCCAACGAAATTTGCTCTTTCGGTTTTAATATTGCTACAAATGGGCGAGGCGTAGTGCAAGAACCAACATAAAGCAGTCGTTGTTTTTTAACTGTTCACACTCAAGAAAAGTTTATACAAAAGCTATGTTTTATTTCCACAATTATAACTCTTTTTGAGAAAAATACAAGTCAATTTCATTAGGATTAATAAATTTGTGAAGATAACCTTCCTTGTAGCCGGGGCCGGGCAATTTATCCGCCCAGAGGTTACAATCGGCTTGCCACGATTGTTATAATAAAGTGGTAGAGCTAGAACAAAGGCTCAAAAAGCCAGGGTTGGTTCGGGAAAAGTAAAAATAATTTAGGGTCGGTTGCACTAAATCTTATAATTAAGGATAACAATACTAAAATCTGTAACAATTTATAATGTGGAGAAAAAAGAGTAATGAGAGTAACGGCAGAGCCAGTTTCCCGGCTGATTGACGAATTGAACAAACTGCCCACTATCGGGCCAAAAACCGCTTCGCGGCTGGCCTTTTATATTCTGCGTGGCTCGAAAGATGATGCAGCAGCCCTGGCCCAGGCTATTTTGGACGTGAAGGAAAAAATTATCTACTGCACCGAGTGTTTTAACCTGACCGAGAATGACCCTTGCCCGGTCTGCGCCAGCAAAGACCGCGACCGCTCGATGATTTGTGTGGTGGAGGAACCTCTGGATGTCGTGGCCTTAGAAAAAACCCACGATTACAACGGCCTTTATCACGTGCTGCACGGTCATATTGACCCGATTGGCGGCATAATGGCCGACGACTTGCGTATTCGGGAACTAATCAACCGGGTCAAGCTTAACGATATTCGAGAAGTGATCCTGGCGATGAACCCGAATGTGGAAGGCCGGGCAACCCTCGAATATATTCGTCGCCTGCTCAATCCGCTTGGTATCGGCATTTCCACTCTGGCGACAGGTCTACCTGTCGGCGGCGACCTTGAATACGCCGACGAAGTAACCCTCTCCAACGCCTTGAAAGGCCGGAGAATGATTTAAGCCAGCCAGAAGTAAACCTCTAAATTATCTTTATCTTGTAAAGGTAGTAAGGCTGCCAGGCATAAGAAAACCGGGAAACATTTCCCGGTTTTCTTGTACTTAAAGTTTTCAGGGGCGGAGAGCGATAACGGCGGAAAACTGGCCGTAGTTGTGGCGTTCTTCGGGCGGCGTGGCGCGGTAAGAGAAAAAGAGGTCGCTGCGACAACGGGTGCAAGATTGGCCTTGCTCGATATGGGCGGCGGAAAGGCCCGCCTCGCGCAGGGTCAGGTAGATGGCCTGCCACAAATCGAAATGGCGCGAGCCGTCCGGTTGAAGGGCCAGCAGTTCGTCCGCGACCGGGCCGAAAGCGGTGGCGACCTGGCTCAATACCGGCTCACCGACCTGATAGCAACACGGCCCAATGCTTGGCCCGATCCCGGCCAGCACATCCTCTGGGCGCGTGCCGTAACGCTCTGTCATCACCTGTACTGCTTCCAGAGCGATCTTTGCCACCGTGCCGCGCCAGCCACTATGCACCGCGCCCACCACCTGCCGTACCGGGTCGTAGAGCAAAATCGGCGGGCAATCGGCGTGAATCGTCATGAGAGGGATACCGGGTTGGTCGGTCAGCACCCCGTCGGCGTCCGGCAAAGGTTTATCCCAGTTTAATTCGGCTCCGTAGGCTTCCTGCCCGACCGTTAAAACCGTGGCGGTATGCTTCTGGTAAAGGCCCACCAGATTGGGCTGAACCAGGGCCGGGTCGAGGTCGAGCGCGGCCAGCATTTCGCTCCGGCGTCCGTAAATCACCTCCCGCGAATTATAAGCAGCGCGTCCGGCCAGGCGATAATCGTCCGGGCTGGTCGGTTGCACGGCGGGGAAAAGCGGCAACTCCGGCCCGTAGCGGGTGCTGATAGCGTGAGCCAGACCGGGTTGACCGCTCAATGACTCGAATTGAAAAAGGGGCAGCTTTAGCGGATTATTCTTGTTGACAGGCATTGTTTACGGGCTTACTCGCTTCCTGGTGATACAGGCTAACAAAGTTAGATGCTCTCGAACGATTGCCTGCGTATTTTAACAGCAATTATCCCGAAATAAAAGCAACCTTAAAAAGTTGGCAAGCTGGCTTAAAATCCTGGCACAATATCTGCTTTTAAAAATGATATGAAGCGTCGTGGCCCTCGACGAAAATGCGGAGAGACGGCCAGGTTGGATCGAAGCAGTACGCACCTGTAGAGGTGTAGGAAAGGAAATGTTATGCAAGAGCGTGATAAAGATGAAATTATTCGGTCTTATGACCAGGGCGAAGTAGATTTGAAGAATTTGCCCGACCGCCAGATTGCCGACCGTAATTCGGTCTACCGATTGGCCGGGGAAGACCGCAACGCCGAGAATTTGCAGAACCTGCCCGACCGGGTGATTGCTGATCGCAATTCGCCTTACCGGGCTGCGCAGGACAACGACCGCGACCCGGTGATGACCGGCGAGGCCGGTGCTATCGAAGATTACCAGTATTTTAACGGTGAAAGCACCGACGGCAGCCGCGAGCAGAGTTTTAATGCGGGCGACCAGGGTGCTGCCAACCGGCGGGGCCAGGGCCAACAAAGGCAAGCCCAAAACCAGCAGGGCCAGACCTATCGGCAAGCCGCGCCGAACGACCAGACCAATAACGGCGAGAAAGAAAACTCGCTCGATGGTACTGTGACGCTCAATACCGACCCGATTGACGGGCCGAGCAAGCTCGATAACGAAACTCTAAAATAGAGCTTCGAGATAGTAGTTTCCAGGTTGGGTAAGTTAGGATGCAGGTAAGAAAAAAGCTCCAGGAAAGTTCCTGGAGCTTTTTTTGTCCCATAGGCACACCTTGTCCTGTAGACAGAGAATTGGAATTTAGAGACTAAAACCGCGCAACATTTCGATCAAGGGAGCCAGAGGCAGACCTACCACGTTATAATAATCGCCACGCAGGGCCGAAATGAAGGTGCCGCCGTAACCCTGGATAGCGTAAGCACCGGCTTTATCGAGCGGTTCGCCGGTAGCGGCATACCAGGCAATTTCAGGAGCCGTGAGCGGGCGGAGGTCAACTTCGGTCGAGCAGACCGCGCTTTCCTCGCGTTGCAAGCGACCCTCGCGGTCGAGCAAGCGGGCGGCAAAGCCAGTCAGGACAAGATGAGTGCGCCCGGCCAGTTCGCCCAGCATGCGGGCGGCCTCGGCAGCGTTGGCCGGTTTGCCATAAATAGCCTCACCCAGCACCACGCTGGTATCTGCCGCCAGCACAAGGTGAGGGCCGGTAGCCGCGCCTGCCGCCAGCCACAGGGCCGCCCCCTTCGCGGCTTTGCCCAGTGCCAGGCGTCGCACATAATCCGGTGGAGCTTCCCCGCTCAGGCGGCTTTCGTCAATATCCGCCGAAATAACCCGGAAGCGGTCGGGCGGTAACAGGCGGGCCAGCAACTCCCGGCGGCGCGGTGAGGCACTCGCCAGGGCAACTTCGGCTTCGGCCAGTATATGCAAACCCGGATAGGGCGGGGGAGGCTGTGGAGCGGTGTTTTTCATCTGGCTTAAAACTACTCTTTCAAAGCCTGAGTTGCAGTTGCATCCGGCAAGACCTGAGCAGTCGCGGCCTCGGCTTCCTCGCTCTCGCTCTCGCTCTCGCTTTCGGCTTCCTCCTGGCTGGCAATCTTGTTGACGCTGGCGACGAATATAGCTAAACCGACCAGGATACCCAGGATTAACCCCCACCAACCCAGCAGGGTCAGGCCAATCCAGCCCAGGATGATCGCCGGAGCCAGTAACACGATCAGGGCCAGTATATACAAAAATGCTGATTTTACTCTGCTCATCTTGCTCTTAAAATTCCTTCTTCTAGCGGTCAGCCATTTCTCAGGCCGAGCGTAGCCTAATTATAGCACTTTAGCGTTTAGCAATCAGCAGGGCAAGCTGATTGCTTTAATTTCTGATAGCCAGGCTAAAGCGGATAATGCAGCCCTTCGACTACTTCGGTCGGGCTAACCGGGCGTGAGGTTGGAATTATTACAAGGTAAGGCGCAATCTCCTGGCGAGTGTAGCTCACTCCCAAAGCCTTGAGGCGGTTTTCCAGGACGGTCGAGCCGTCTTCGAGATTGAGCAGGACAAAGCCCCAGCGCAAGCCGGGTATTTTTAGAGCAGCCGAATAACGGGCAAAGCGATCCAGGCCACCCACGCTCAGATCGTGGTAATCCACGCATTTGACCGCTTCGGCAGAGTCCAAAATCAGGCGGTGGCCGACCCAATGGTTACAGGTCGCGTACTCGATGCCCTGGCTATGCAGATAAGAAATGACCGGGCCGTTATCAACCGGAGGACGTAAGCGGGGAAAATAAGGCGATTGAGCCGTTGCGACGAAATCAGCCCGGCGGTACTGGTAAAGGTTCGCCCCGATTACACCCAAAAGCACCAGGCCCGCCAGAGCGTAAGCCGCCACCGGACGCTGGCGCACGGGCAGAAAGCGCAAACGAGGAGGCAGCCACCCGGCCAGGCTTGCCAATCCACCTCCCAACAATACCGGCAATGTACCCATCAGGGGCAGCAGGTACCGCCCGGTCGTATCGAGCGGCTGAAAAGCGACGTTACCCTGCCCTAGTGCCAGGTAAACGAAAGGCGACACCAACACTTGCAACAACAAAAGGTCTACCGGGCGGCTTCCTTTGAGCGAAAGTCGTCCCCACCCGGCCAAACCACGCCAGCGCACCCCGACCCAGCCCAAAATAGTCAGACTAAAAACGACATTTAAGCCTAAAGCCAGAGCCAGGCCGGTGAAAAACCAGTAGTTGTATGCGCCCGTCGCCAGCGGCCAGGAATGGCTGAACCAGAACCTCAGCACGTCGGCGGCGGCTTCTTTGCGTCCGCCGTGGTCGGAAAAGTAGCGGATGGTGGCCCAATCCGACCCCAGGTTGTAGACCCACCAGGGCCAACTTCCAGCCAGAAAGCCCACCGCTCCGGCCAGAGCCAGAGGCCGAAAAGGGAAAAGTTTATCTTTAAAAAAGAGGAAAATGACTACCGGCACATAGTAAAAGACCGCCAGCATGTGACCGTAAAAGCTGATACCGACGACAAGACCTAACCCGGCCCACAAAAGCCACTCGCGGCGGGTGTAACCCCACCACCGGCGGGCGCGGGCCAGCGATGCGTCCGAAGCAGCAGGAGTTGGCTCCCAAATAATGGCGGCAGTCAGCCAGAGCAAGATTTGACCACCCAGAATGGTTTCAGTCGAGTGGTTCCAGGCCCGCAGACTTGTCACCATCAGGTAGAGCGAAGGCAAGGCCGTCAGGAGCGCGGCGCACAACCCGGCCCCTTTGGAGCCGATCAGCCGACGGCCCAGCGCATAATTCAGAGCCACCACACCGAGAGAAGCCAGGAATGGCGCAACCTTCATGCCCCAGCCTGAAACACCGAACAGGGCATACACAAAAGCCGTAAAATAAGCCTCGGTCGGAGCCATGTAAGGCATACCGTAAGTGAAGATAGGCCGTTCGCCTTCGAGGATGTGCTTTGCCATCACGCCGGTCATCGCTTCGTCGCCATCGTAGATAAAGTGCATTTTGAAAAGGACGAAAAGGCGCAACCCTGCCGCTAGCAGTAAAATAGCGGTCAGGCCCAACCCGGCCCAATGCCGCCGCGCCCAATCCAACCCACCCACCGCCTCGTGGCGGATGGGAGCAGAACCGGAACGTTCTTTTAAGACAGTCCCTTTTGCCAGATGGCCCGCCACAGGTTCGATCAAGCTCTCGATACCTCCCCAATAAAACCAGGCTAAACAAAAAAGTCAGAACTTTTACTTCAAGTTCACTACGATTTCAGGTGCTAAGAATAGAAAATAATGCTTTTGGTTCGTCAACCGCGATTATAGCACAATCGCGGCGAAGGATTGGGAACCGGGCAAGGTCAAAGCAGTTTTTAGCCTGCTGCCGCTCTAACTTTTATAGAAGGCAAGCGTTATAATTAGGGTCTGAATTTTCACCCGGCC
>JBBRBE010000001.1:0-130827 GCA_038206175.1 Chloroflexia bacterium | reverse complement strand
GCTCTTGATCGTGGGAAGCTCAACCGCCCGGCGGTAATCCTCAGCACTCATCTGGCCGAGCTTCCAGCACTCCTTGAGCACCCGGCGCAGGGCCACAACAGCCGTGTTAGCCGTAGCGGGGGCATACCGCTCCTGCAAGAGGGAGCGCAGCGCGGCGGTGTGAGCATAGCGTAGCTCGTGCCAGGGCAAAGTCAGCACAGTCGCGCCTGGTCGCACCATGTGGGCTATCACGTTAAGGTGATGCAGCATCGAGCGGCGTCCGCTTTCGCGCAAGCAGGCCAGGTAGACCGCCGCCAGGTTCTGGTCGAGCGAGGAGGCTGTGGATAGGGGTGGCGACGCGGACGCAATCGGCCCGGCTATTACTACTAAATCGATCATGGTTATTTTTGGTTTTCTTTCGCCTGTTCGCTCACTCGTTCTTTCGTTCTCTCTTTAATGACGACGACGACGACAACGAAGCAATAGCAAGAGCCTGGGCCAGGGCAAGACAAAATCAAAGGGTTTAACGCTTCGTTTGATGTTCGATGGTTCGAGGTTTCAAGGTTGGATTATAGCACATTCCGCCTCCTTGTAGCCCAGGAATAGGTAACGTGAAGTGGCGTTCTCCATTCTTGTAGAACAAATCCACAGAGACTCAGCGGTGCAATTTGATGCAATTGATGTCCTGGCTGAAATGGGAGATAAAGATGCAATAGAACCTTTGTTTGGACTTATGCAATCCGCTACATTTCCGCCGTTAGCCCGACGAGCAGCGCGGGCTTTGGCTAAACTAGGGGATGAAGGGGTCGCCAGGCTAATACATCAAATGCTTGAGGATAGTTCTGCCTTTCAACGTTCTGTAGCTGCTTACGGTTTAGGTGAAGCTAAAGATAATAAATCGCTAAAAGCCTTGATTAAGGCATTAGGGGATAACGAAAGTGCTGTTCGTAAAGAAGCGGCAGCCTCGTTAGGGGGCCAAAGAAGAGAACAACTGGCGGTAGACCCTCTTATAGCTCTATTACACGATGAAAACGCAGAGGTACTTTACAACGCCATAGGCTCATTAGGAGAAATTCGAGATAGGAGTGCATTAGAACCGCTTGAGAAGCTGCTAAATGACGAAGATAAAGCTATACGGGAAATCGCACTCTGGGCCATACGTAATATTACTGGGGCCAATGATATATAAGTTAGTGTCAACAGATTTAAGGGATAGCTCAGGTTGGGGTTGCCACTCGTGTTAAATTCCGCATCCAGTGTTTTATTTTTATGTAACCTTTTTGAAAGCTGTATCTGCTGCATCTACTCTTTTTAGCCCTTAAAACGACTCAAAAATCACCAATAGTAATTATGGGAGTTTTGGATATATGAATAGTTGGCCGTTTCAAGAGCCAAAAAATTTTGCCGTATTGACAATAAAACGTATTAAACGTGAGGGATATCCTATTCTTCGTGTTATACACGACAAAGAAGATGGTGGATGGCAATTTTTAGACAATGGGTTTGTTAGTGAAGAAGATGCATTAGTTGTTTCACTTGGTTCAATTACTCAACTTGACCCTACTATCTTTGAGCTTGCTGATCTTCCATTAGGTTGGCAAGCAGAGAGAATTGCGCCAAAAACTTTGTGGCAAAGATCACCAATATTTGACTACCAGGTTTAAATCTATACTAGAGTCAATAGACTTATTTTACGTAAATTAACCGCTAAAACTAAGCTCAACCGGCCAACGCCAGAGCGTGAGTGACAACCGGTGGAGAACCACTACTTACGGCTATGACGGGCGTGAACGGGTGGATCGTCACCTACACCTACGACACCCGCAACCGGCTAACCAACCTCAACCATTACCCAAGCTCGACCAACTCGACCGCCTTCAACGCCATACCTACCATTACGCCTCGACCGTCCTGGCGGGTAAAAAACAAGATTGCACTTATTCAAGAACAAAATGTATGGGAAGTAGGCAATATTCACAAATTTAATTTTTAGAAAGAAGGTAAATTTGGAGGAACAAGAACGTTTGATTACTACACTCCAACAGGGAGCATTAAAAGAGCGACTTGATGCTGTTGTGGCTTTAGGACAATTAAATGAACCTAAATTTATTGAATCTCTTTTAGCTGCTTTAAAAGACCCAAGCACTGACGTAAGACGAAATGCTGTAATTGCTTTACGTCAGTTTGATGATCCTAGAATTATTGAGCCTCTTATCAGTTGTTTAGATGAAATAACACTAAGCCGTACTTTTTCTTATGTAATAGATGCTTTGAGGCACTTTAGCAGTCTAGCTTTAGAACCAACAATTACTGCTTTAGACAATAGTGCGTTACAGCATGGTGCAGTTATAGCATTAGGAGCATTAGGAGCATTAGAAGACCCACTAGCGGTTCAACCGCTTCTTAATATCTTAAAAAACAAGAAAGTTGAGCTAGAGGTTCGCAAGGATGCAGCTTTGTCTTTAGGATATATTGGCAGCAGAAAAGCTTTACCTGTATTAAAAGGATTGTATGAGGAGGTGGAAAACAAAAAAGCACAGAATGATTATTTTAACGAAGTAATTTTAAATGTAATTCAAAGAATTGAGCAAACTTCGGCTTAACCAAACATAAGTTCCACAGCGGGCATTTACGTTTGGTTCCCAAACGAATTTTGAAAAAGATTTTGCTATAGCCTGATTCATTAACAACTTCTTAATAAGAGGCTGGTATAACTAAGCTTATGGCAAACAATTCAAAGCACATCCTGGTGCTGAACGCTGGCTCTAGCAGCCTGAAACTGAGCCTTTTCGATTGGGAAAGCTTGAGCCAGGAAAATGAAAAGCAAATTTCCTGGGGCCAGGGAGCCGATACCGATGTAACCGGCCATCAGGAAGGCTTACATCGCTTGCTGGAAGGAGTGGAAACTTCCCAGATTGCGGCTGTCGGACACCGGGTAGTGCATGGTGGCATGCTTTATACCGCGCCGGTACTGCTGGACGAGAGCGTAAAAACCGGGCTTAAAAAGCTGGTCGAACTGGCTCCCCTGCATAACGCGGCAGCCCTGTCCGTGATCGAAGCCACCCAGAAACTCTTGCCCGGTATTCCACAGGTGGCTACCTTCGATACAATCTTTCATCGTTCTTTGCCTCCGGCAGCTTACCTTTACCCGGTTCCTTACGAATGGTATACCAACTGGCAAATTCGCCGTTACGGTTTCCACGGTCTGAGTTACACCTATTGCAGCGAACGCGCTGCCGAACTTCTCGATCAGCCACTTTCCCAACTCAAATTGATAGCCTGTCACCTGGGGAGTGGCTGCTCTCTGGCGGCGATTGAGGCCGGTCAATCCCTGGCTACTACAATGGGCTTTACCCCGCTCGAAGGCTTGATGATGGGCAGCCGATCCGGTTCGGTTGATCCTGGAATTTTGCTCTATCTGCTCGAACATAATTATTTGAGCCGGGATGAACTCGATTATGCCCTTAATCATTCCTCTGGCCTTAAAGGGATCAGCGGCTCGAACGATTTCCGCGAAGTAGTTAAGGGTTGGCAGCAAGGCCAGGAGCGCAATACCCTGGCTTTTAACATGTTTGTAGAGCGGCTTTGCCAGGGTATCGCGGCAATGGTGGCCGCGCTGGGTGGGCCGGGAGCTTTAGTTTTTACGGGCGGTATCGGGGAACACTCTGCCGAGTTGCGCCAGGCGGTAGTCGAGCGACTGGCCTGGCTTGGCCTGGAGCTTGATCTGGCCCGCAATGGAGCCGACCCCAAAGATGAAAATGTAGCGGCAGCCTCTTCCAAAGTGCCTATTTTAGTCATACACACACGGGAAGAATTGGTGATCGCCCGGCAAACCCAGCAATTGCTGGGAGCAACCAAAACGGGACTGTAGTTGCGAGTGAAATTGCCCTTCTAGCACGGCTAATAAATTTTCAGGTGTCAGTTCCCTAAGTTCCGACCCGGCATCTGGTACGTCATTGCTCATAGCTGTTCTTATTGCGATTATTCGGCTTATTGAACACTAAGGAGGTTTTAAATTGTTACAGCTCGATCAGCCACGCTTAAACCGGCTCGATGCTTACTGGCGGGCCGCCAATTATTTAACCGTCGGCCAGATTTATTTACAGGCTAATCCTCTCCTGCGTGAGCCATTACGACCAGAACATATCAAGCCACGCCTTTTGGGTCACTGGGGCACTTCGCCCGGCCTTAGTTTTATCTATCTACATCTTAACCGACTGATCCAGGATACCGATGCTGAGGTGATTTATCTGGCCGGGCCAGGTCACGGCGGCCCGGCTATCGTAGCTAACGTTTACCTGGAAGGAACTTACTCC
This sequence comes from Chloroflexia bacterium, assembly GCA_038206175.1. Taxonomy (GTDB): domain Bacteria; phylum Chloroflexota; class Chloroflexia; order Chloroheliales; family Chloroheliaceae; genus 54-19. Next base: position 126,532 of record JBBRBE010000001.1, on the reverse strand, counting down.
GAAATCTACCCCGAAGTGACCCAGGACGAAGCGGGCATGAACCGGCTTTTTCGCCAGTTTTCTACCCCCGGCGGCATCCCTAGCCATGTCAGCGTACCTACGCCCGGTTCGATCCACGAAGGCGGCGAGCTTGGCTATGTGCTGGTTCACGCTTTCGGAGCGGCTTTCGACAACCCTGATCTGATCGTCGCGGCGGTGGTAGGCGATGGCGAAGCCGAAACCGGGCCGTTAGAAGGTTCCTGGAAGGGTATTCATTTCTTAAATCCCGTCCGAGATGGAGCGGTCTTGCCTATTTTGCATCTAAACGGCTACAAAATCGCCAGTGCGACGGTTTTAGGTCGCAGCTCGAACGAGGATGTGCAGAAGTTACTCGAAGGTCACGGCTACGAAGTATATTTCGTCGAAGGCGACGACCCGATGCAGATGCACCAGAAATTTGCCCAGACCCTCGATATCTGTTACACCCAGATTCGCCAGATTCAAACCGCCGCTCGCACCAACGGTTTTAGCCAAAGACCGCGCTGGCCTTTAATTGTGCTGCGAAGCCCTAAAGGATGGACTGGCCCAAAGGTAGTAGATGGCTTACAGGTAGAGGGTACTTTCCGCTCGCACCAGGTTCCGCTAACCGATGTAAAAACCAGGCCGGAACAGCTTAAGCTGCTGGAAGAGTGGATGTGTAGCTATCGCCCGGAAGAATTATTCGATGACCAGGGCCAGTTCCGGCCCGAACTGGCAGAACTGGCTCCTAAAGGCGAACGGCGGATGGGCTTCAACCCGCACGCTAACGGTGGTTTGCGCCTGGCTGATCTCAAGCTGCCGGATTTCACCCAATACGCCCTGGAAGTTCCTAAACCTGCAACTGAGCGACACGAATCCACACGCCAGTTGGGTAAGTATATGCGCGATATTTTCAAACTTAACTCTGAGGAAGCTAACTTCCGCCTGTTTTGCCCGGACGAGCTAAATTCCAATCGTTTAGGTAATGTTTTCGAGGTTGAAAACCGTTGTTTTGTTGGCCCGATAATTTCCACCGACGACAACCTCTCCCCTTACGGGCGAGTTATGGAAGTCTTGAGCGAACACAACTGCCAGGGTTGGCTAGAAGGCTACCTTTTAACCGGGCGGCATGGTCTTTTTGCGACCTACGAAGCTTTTGCAATGGTTTCGGCTTCGATGGCGATCCAGCATTCCAAGTGGTTGGAAGAAGGTATCAAACTGTCCTGGCGGGCAGATATTGCTTCGCTTAACATACTGCTTACCTCGACCTGCTGGCGAAACGACCACAACGGTTTCAGCCATCAAGGGCCGGGCCTGATTGACACGATTATTTCCAAAAAGGGGTCGGTGGCCCGTATTTATTTACCACCCGATGCCAATTGTCTACTTTCGGTAGCCGATCACTGCTTTCGCAGCCGCAATTACGTCAATTTAATCGTCATAGATAAACAGCCGCAGTTGCAATGGCTCGATATGGACAGCGCGATTGAACACTGTCGGCGCGGGGCAGGGATTTGGGAGTGGGCCAGCACCGCCGGAACGGGTGAGCCTGATGTAGTGTTAGCGGCAGCGGGCGATACGCCGACTTACGAAGTGGTGGCGGCGGCGCACTGGTTGCGCCAGAACCTGCCGGAGTTAAAGGTCAGGGTGGTCAACGTGGTAGACCTGATGGCCCTCTTCCCGGCTCCACTTCATCCTCACGGCCTGAGTGCAGACCGTTTTGTCGAGCTTTTCACGCACGACAAGCCGGTTGTATTTGGCTTTCACGGCTACCAGCGAGAGATCCATCAAATCATTCACGGCCAGCCCAACGCCGAGCGTTTCCACGTGCGGGGTTTCAACGAGCAAGGCACCACCACCACTCCGTTCGATATGGTAGTGCTAAATGGCATGAGCCGTTATCACCTGTGTATTGAGGCTTTGCGGCGTGCCTCTGGTTTCCAGGATCGCGCTCCGGCCTTAATCGAAAAGTGCCGCGAGATGCTGACCAAACACGAGCATTATGTCCGTACTTACTTTGAAGATATGCCGGAAGTGCGAGATTGGGTCTGGACTGATTAAGTTGCTGGTTGTGTTTCCTGGGTTCCTAATGTTTTCCACACTAAGGTGATTAGCGTGGCAAGGTCAAAAGGTTTCTCCAGGAAGACCGTTCCTTCCAGCAAACTGCCCTGTTCTGCGATAGCTTCTTCACTATAGCCGGACATTATGATGGCTCTGACGTTCGGATAAAGCTGTCGCAGACTTTTAATTACTTCTGGGCCGCGCATACCCGGTAGCATTACGTCGGTTAAGATCAGGTCAATCTTGCCCTCGTAATCTTGCGCCAGAGCCAGGGCTTCCGCCCCATTTGCCGCCGTAAGCACCTTTAGCTTTTGGTCGCTCAGACTACGCGCTAAGACCTGGCTGATCGAAATTTCATCCTCAACTAATAAAACTGTATTCTGAACATTCGGTGCAACGGTGGCTGCGGCAAGGGAATTACCAGGGGTTTCTTGAAAGGTGCTACTGACTTGATTCAGTCTATAAGCACTGTCCCCGATCTCACTTGTATTTTCCTCTCCCGCCTGACCGTCTTTATCGTCTGCTGCCGAAGAAGACGGCGCATCCGGCCTGGGGTTCAGTTGAGGCAGGTAAACCTTGAAAGTTGTACCTATCCCTACCTCACTCTCTACCCAGATGTAGCCCTGACTTTGTTTGACGATACCATATACAGTCGCCAGACCTAGCCCGGTTCCTTCGCTAATGTCTTTGGTGGTGTAGAAAGGTTCAAAAATGTGCGAGAGGGTCTCTTGATTCATCCCTGCGCCGTTATCTTTGACCGACAGGCAAACATAGCTTCCTGGCTGAACGCTGTAGGTATAGCGTTTTACCTTTCGTGCGTCCAGTTCCTCATTAAATACTTCGATCCGCACCTGACCTTCGCCCTTAATGGCATCGCGGGCATTCACTACTAGATTGATTATAATCTGATCGATCTGGCTGGGGTCTGCTTCCACCATCGCCAGCCCAGGGGCGACCTCGGTACGCAAACTTATATCTTCTCTGATCAGGCGTTGGAGCATTTTGGAAAGATTAGCTACTACTTTACCTATATCCAGCGTTTCCGGGCGAAGAACTTGCTTGCGACTGAAAGCCAAAAGCTGCCGGGTCAGGGTAGTGGCTCGTTCGGCAGTACGCTTAATTTCCAGCAGGTCTGCACGTTCCAAGTCTTTCTCTGTTACAGGCAGCAAGCTTTCCCAGGTATTCCGGTTGTAGTTGTGAGTCTGGCTGGGAGCCGCAGACTCAGGGTGTTGCAGTAATAGCAACTCAGTATAGCCAAGAATGGCGGTCATAAGGTTATTGAAGTCGTGGGCGATACCCCCGGTGAGGCGGCCTACCGCTTCCATTCTGTAGGTCTGGCGGAGTTGTTCTTCCTGCTGGCGTACTCTCTCCTCAGCCAGTCGTCGAGAGGTTACGTCGCGGGCATTGACTACAACTGCCTTGATTGCACTCTGGGCCAGCAGATTATGACTGATAGCTTCGACATAGTGCCAGGTTCCGTCCCCTTTGTGGCGAAATCGGAACTCGACTGAATGAACTTCCTGTGGATTCTGTTTTAATTTCTGGAAGTTTTCCAGCAGGATTGGCAGATCGTCCGGGTGAACTTCCTCGAAGCTACTTTTACCGCTGGCCCATTCTTCCTGGGAATAGCCCATCACTCGTGCAACCGAAGGACTCTGGTAAAGCACTTCTCCGGTTGCCCCGATCAAAGTAATCATATCGGCACTATGTTCGATCAAGGCCCGGAAACGCTGTTCGCTTTCGACCAGCTTTTGTTCGGCTTCTTTACGCTCGGTAATATCGCGGGAGCTTGCAACTATGGCGATTAGCTGGCCTTCGTGGTCATAAACAGAAGTGCTGGTCGATTGCACCTGCAAGACGTTGCCGTTACGATGACGCAACTGGTATTCACCTAAAACAGGCTCGGTCGAATGGGCCTGGTCTGCAATCATCTGTTCGATCTGTTCTCTAACACTCTGAGCGGGTAGGAGAATATCGAGAATGTTACGGCCCTCCACCTCTTCTCGTTGCCAGCCGTAAAGAGTTTGGGCGAAATTGTTCCAAAAAATAATCTGGCCCTTCGGATCGGTGGCAATCACGGCTTCCTGGACGTTCTCCAGCAGGTGAGCTTGAAAATAAAGCTGGTTTTCGGCCTGATTATGGGCGGCGATCACCTGAGCAAGCTCAGTTGCAACCAACTCGTTTTCGGCCAGGTGAGCTAAATCCTGCAAGGATTGTTGTTCTTCGGCATCCAACTTTCGCGGCATTAGATCAAGAATACACAGTGTACCAAGATGAGAACCGTTGGGGTGATGCAGGGGTTGCCCGGCGTAAAAACGCAGGTGCGGTTCGTCTGTGACAAAGGGACTGTCTACAAAGCGAGCGTCCAGGTGGGTGTCTTCAACGATCATTATTTCATTCTGGCTCGAATTGTGAGTGCAAAATGATTGAGCTTGCGGAACTTCTCTAATCGCCCAACCCTGGCAACTCTTAAACCACTGGCGGTTGGTATCGCTGAGGCTGATCAGGGCAATCGGTACGCGGAACAGCTTTTGAGCCAGGCGAGTAATGCGGTCAAAACGTTCTTCGGGTGGCGTACCCAGTATCTGCAAAGTGTGCAGGGTGGCTAGTCGTTCGGCTTCATTTGAAGTTGAAGAGGTTGGAACGGCGGGAGAAATTGATGGCGTAGATGTAATCATAATTAGTCTTTAATCCACAGTAATTTTGGTAAAAAGTTCTGGTAAAAAGAAATCAACAGGCTAAAATAAGTCTTCACTTACTCCCTTCGCGTTGCCAGCCCTTGTCTGGCTTAGAGTTTACTTGGATGGCAATAATATGTCTTGTCAAAAGGTCAGGTTATTTGTAGCCCCATCCCTTCGCGGGGCTTTGCTCTCCCCGCCGAGCAAGTCAGGGAATAAATTGCAATGAGATTATTATACACGAAAACCACTGATCACCTAGTGCTATTCTACCAGTTTTTCTTTTATTGCTCTGACTCTTCTGCATAAAAAAGCACAGAGGACACGGCCATTTAATAAAAATAGCCTGTCCTCTGTGCCGTCGGTTGTTATAAGGTTTAATTTAGTATCCGCCTTCGTCGGGCGTGTCGATATTGGTGACTTTGTAGAGTTCTTGCATAATCCGTTTGCTGCTGCTGCTGCCAAGACGGTTTGCGCCTGCCGCGACCATTTTCTGCACATCGGTCAGGGTACGAATGCCACCCGCCGCTTTGACGCCTAGCTTCGAGCCAACCACCCGGCGCATTAGCCGCACATCTTCTTCGGTTGCCCCACTGAGCGAAAAGCCGGTGCTGGTCTTGACGAAATCGGCTCCGGCATCGCGGGCTAATTCACAGGCTTTGATTTTCTCGGCGTCGTCTAACAGAGCGCACTCAATGATTACTTTGCAAATACCGCGCCCGGTGTGAGCGTGATTTGCGACTTCGGCGATCTCGCGCTTCACAATAAAATCCTGGCCTGACTTTAGGGCGCCGATATTGATTACCATATCAATCTCTTTCGCGCCGTGGTTAAGGGCTGTCTGAGCCTCGCTGACCTTGATCGCGGTCATATTCGCGCCGAGCGGAAAGCCCACCACTGTACAGATTTTAACGTTCGACCCGGCCAACTCACGCACGCACAGCTTGACATGTACCGGGTTGACGCACACGCTGGCAAAGCTGTAAAAGCGGGCCTCCTCGCACAGAGCTACAATCTGCGCTTCGGTCGCGTCAGCGTTAAGGCGAGTATGGTCAATCATAGCGGCAAGCGCGGCTGGTTCAAGCTGGATTGCTGGGGTTTCGTCCTGGGTGGCCTGGCTCAGGTCTTTAGCAGTCATGGCGCACATTCCTCCAAACTTCAAATTTCTTTTTATTTTTTGAACTCAGTAAATTATACCACGACCGCGCCCGACCCCAAAATCTGCTATAATATAGACCAAACCGCCTGACGGGTAAACCTACAGGCGGTTTGCATTGTGTCTGGACTAGAACGAAATAAAGCAGAGGAACATAATAAAAATGCAAGCTATTAAAACCCAAAATTTTGAAATTGCGGCTAATCCGACTCAGTTCATGGAAGCCGACGAAGATAAAAAGACCGACTACGAACATTCTAAAGTGGTGATTATTCCCGCCGGACTGGAAAATACCACTTCTTATTTGCAAGGGACGAAGCGCGGCCCGGCAGCTATTATCGAAGCCAGCACGCAGGTCGAGCTTTATGACGAAGAGTTGCGGCTGGAACCGATTGACCTGGGTATTTTCACTCTGGCCGAACTGGATTTTGAAGGCAAAAGCCAGGAAGAAAGCCTTGAGTTGATCGGCTCGGCGTTCCGGCGGGCCAACGACGACGGCAAGTTCGCCGTGACTCTGGGTGGCGAACATAGCGTGACTATCCCGATTATTCGTGATCTCAAAGAGCGTTTTCCTGATCTGGTAGTGTTGAGCTTCGACGCTCATGGCGACCTGCGGATCACCTATCACGGTGAACTAAGTCACGCCTGCGTAATGCGCCGGATTGCCGATATGGAAGTGCCGGTTTACGTCGTGGGTGTGCGGAGCATTAGCCCGGAAGAAGTTAGTTTTGTCGAAAGTAACCCGCGTACCGGCATCCTTTACGACTTCGAGCGGGCCGAGAAAGCTTTTGATGTACAGGAATTACTCAAGTGGGGTCGGCACGTTTACGTCACGGTAGACCTGGATGCCTTCGACCCGGCGGAAATGCCTTCAGTTGGCACGCCGGAACCGGGCGGGTTGCGCTGGCGCGAGTTCTTTGCCATCTTCCGGCAGGTCTGCCAGGCCACCAGCGTTGTCGGTTTCGATATTATGGAGCTTTGCCCTATGCCCGGCCAGGAACGGGCCGATTTCTACAGTGCGAAGATGATTTACAAGATGCTCGGCTACCTTCGCCGGGCCGGGCAGCTTTAAGACCCAGCCAGAACAAAAATAGAAGATAACCTGACACTTCATCCGTTTTTTAATTAACTTAACAATTGCGTAAATATTTCACAAAGATGAAAACCTGATTGACCGTCCGACCGCCCGGCTATAAATAGACCGGGCTACTCCAACAAAGCCCCGTGAACAGGGCTAATGCCTTTTCTCTAATTTGTGCATTATTTATGCAATTGTTACGAAACTTAGTAACATTTACTGACGCTGTTTGGTCAAATATCCTTGAACCAGTTTGGAACTATCAAAACCTCTTCCACCATTTTAATCTCAACACCAAGCCCCAATTCTTTTAGCTTGTCCAGAAGTTGCTCTCCGTCTACGAGATCAATCGGTGGCGCACCGTCGCGGGTAGCTTCTACTTTGGCATCTCTAGTAAATGTGCCGGTGGTTATGATCAACCCCCGGTCGGCTCGTCCAACCATAGCTCCTCGAAAGTCACGCACCATCCCTGACGATACAGAGCCGCGATACCGTTTACACTGAAACAAAACGGGGAAACTCAACAGCCCACCGATTTTCACAAAGCCAAAGCCATCAATCCCACCGTCACCAGATTTTCCTGTTACAGCCACTTGGGTAAAACCTGACTCCCGTAGTACGCGCTGGCAGAGACGTTCAAAAGCGTCTGGTTTTAAGGCTAACAAAACATCGCTAAGTTTTTCTCGCCAGGTTTGGGCAAGCACTGCCTCAATAACTTCGGGCGTGTCGTTACTTTCAATTATTTGCGGGATTTCTGAACCATTACTTTGCGTAGGTTTTTTCCTGTGTGTCCTTACAAGTTGAGCAACTTCTTTAGGTTCAACCCTCTCGTTAGCTTTACCTTTTGGTGTAAGAATCCAAATTCCCCGCGAAGAATTCTCGATCTGACCGTAAGCTTTGAGGTATGTTCTAGCCCAGGCCAGGCGATATTCGAGCTTGGTCTGTCGCCCATCGTGAGGCGTGGCAATCTCTTCTTCAGATAGACGAAGATTCTTAGTTACTTCTTCATCTAATTCAGCAATAGAAGCCGAACCACCAAGTTTCTTCAAAGCTTGAAGAGTTGGATTTAGTAATTCCAGATGAGTTGGAAGCATTAGATGTGTCTCCTGGCAACGTAGGGCAGAGTGATAAAAGACTAAGGTAAGAATCATTATACAGCGAACAGGTGAAAGGGCAATCGCTATGATGAAAAAATCTAGTAAAGGAAAGAAGACTGAGCCTTTTGATTTTTGGGGGTGTGACACACTTTTTTGCAGTGTGAAGCGAAGTTTGAGCAAAACATTTTAAGCCTTAAACCTGATTGCAAAAATCTGTGTCGCACCCGATTTTTGAAGCGGTTGTACCAATTTATCTCAGGATAGTGTAAAATAGATAGCTACAAGACAGTGCTTCCAAAAATGTGTTGATGGTCAATTTTAGCACCTTCAAAAATTATGTTGCAAGAGACCAACCCAATTTTATGCACCAAGCTTTATTTTCCGCAAATCCGCTCTCAATTAGTTGAGCGGCCACATCTGGTGCAGCAAATTGAGCAGGGCCTCAAGCGGCGGTTAATTCTGCTTTCGGCCTCGGCAGGTTACGGCAAAACAACCCTCCTGAGCGAGTGGCGAGCGATCCATCCGACCGAACCGGTAGCCTGGGTTTCTTTGGATGGCGGCGATAACGACCCGGTGCGCTTCCTGGAATATGTAGTAGCCTCGCTCAAAACTGTGCTTCCCGATATTACTTTGAGTACCCAGGAGAAAGTTTTCTCACTTCAACCCCAGGACATCAAGCTAACCCTGACTAATCTGATCAATTCGATCACGAATGCGCTGGCGCGGCAAAGCTTGCCACGCGTAATCCTGGTGCTGGAAGATTACCATGTGATCGAAGCGGATATTATTAACACGGCAGTCTCCTTTTTACTCAATCACATGCCGCCCGAAATGCACCTGATCATCACCAGCCGGGCAGACTTAGCTTTACCCTTGCACCGCTTGATGGCCCAGGATCAAATTCTCAAGCTTGGTACGGCGGATTTACGCTTTAACCAGCTTGAAACGGCTACATTTATGAGGCTGGCCGGAGGTTCGGAGTTCAAAGACGAAGACCTGGTTCAGCTTGCTGCCCGTACCGAAGGCTGGGCGGTTGGCCTGCAATTAGCCGCGCTCAGCCTCAAAGACCGGCGGGACTTAAAAGGGTTCTTTCGGGCTTTCTCCGGCAACAACCGTTTCGTGCTGGGTTATCTGGCGGAAGAAGTTTTAAGCCTTTTGCCTCCCGATATTCGGGCTTTCTTGTTGCAAACCGCCATTTTTGAACGCTTTAACGCCCGGTTAGTCGAAGCGGTTTGCGAGGTAAAAGGAGCGGCCCGCTTACTGGCGTATCTTGAGGAAGCTAACTTATTTTTAGTGCCGTTGGACGAAACCGGCGACTGGTATCGCTATCACCGGCTGTTTGCCGAGTTTTTGCTGCATCGCTTGCAACAGGAGCAACCGGAGCATTTGCTAAAGCTGCACTGGCGGGCCGGGCTGTGGTTCGAGAAAGCCGGGCTGGTGGCCGAGGCTACCGGCCATTACCTGGCCGCCCATGATTACCAGAGTGCCGCCCGGTTGGTCGAGAAGGTAGCCTGGGCCATGATTACCAGAGGCGAACTGACCACGCTGGACGGCTGGTTGCGGCAGTTGCCCGCCGAGGTGTTGCAAGCGCGGCCAGCCCTGTGCCTTTACTACGCCTGGAAGCTTTACCTGCGCCGCCAGTTTGGACAGCACGAGCAATATCTGCAAACCGCCGAGGATGCCTGGCGGCTCGAAAATAATCTGGTTGGGCTGGGCGAAGTGTATTACCTGCGCTCTTACTTTGCCCATACTCAGGGCGATTACGAGGCTGCGATTGCTTTTGCCGAGCAAGCTCTGACCCTTCTGCCCGAAAGCGAACCGGCTCAGCGCGGTAACGCCAATGATGCGCTGGGCTGGGCCTGCCTCATGAGCGGCCAGGCCGAACGCAGTCACCGGGCTTTTTCTCAGGGCCGCGCTCTGTGCCGCAAAAGCAATAATCTGCTGGGCGAGTTTTCCTGTTTGTACGGCCTGGCCGATGCCATCGAGATGCAGGGCCGCTTGCGCGAAGCCGAGCCACTTTACGAAGAAGCCTGCCGACTTCTGGGCGATAAACCCGAATTTCTGGCTACAATTGAAGTTCGGCTAGGCCAGCTTTACCTCGAATGGAACCAGCTTGACCGCGCTTCGCGCTATCTGGAGCATCTGGAAAAGCTGGACGCGCAGGGAGTTGATTTAACTTCGCTACCCGGCGGTTACATGTTCATGGCTGAAATGTGGTGGGTGCGGGGGGATTACGCCCGTGCTTTCGAGAAACTTAGTGAAGCTCTGGAACTGGCTCGCCGCGCTCAGTTTAGCTTTTCGGTAGATCAAACCGAAGCTTACGAAGGCTGGCTCTGGCTGAACCTGAAAAACACCGACCGAATTGAGAAGTGGCGTGAAGACCACTTCCCCGACCTGGAAGCTTTGCTCTCTCAGCCCCTCAACTATCAAGCCGAAGCCAAACACCTGACGCTGGCGGCGATCTTGCTGTTTCAGGGCCAGACTGCCAATGCTTTGAAATTGCTTGGTCGGTTGGAAGAAGTGGCCGCGCAGCAAGGACGAATTATCAATCTTATGCAGGTGTTGGCTTTGCTGACCCTGGCGCACCACCTGGCCGGAAACGCTGAGGCGAGTCTGGGTGTGCTAGAAAGAGTCTTGACGGTGGCGGCGCGGGAGGACTACCGGCGGTTGTTTGTCAACAAAGGCCAGCCGATGAAAAAATTACTGGAATTGGCCCGGCCCCGGTTGCCTCAATTCTCCGGCTACATCCAGACTTTACTGGCTGAATTCCCGGCTGAATTCCCGACTGAGAAGCCTAAAGTCGTCTCGCTGCTACTGGCCCGGTCGGGCGAAAATTCTTCCGGCCCTGGCCCTGTCAGGCTTCCTCTGCCCCCTGGCGGAGAGCATCTGAGCGAACGAGAGCTTGATGTCTTGCGATTGATCAATAGCGGAGCCTCGAACCAGAAGATTGCTGAAACCCTGGTGCTGGCAGTTAGTACGGTTAAAAAACACCTCTCCCGCATCTTCAATAAGCTGGAAGTGACCAGTCGCACCGAGGCTCTGGCCCGCGCCCGCGAACTCGGCCTGCTCTAAAAGGATTTTCTTATAGTTTATTCTCAAACCTATTGTAAAATTCCCCGTTGTTATGTTAAACTAAAGCGAACCTTTCTAACAGGTATTGCCGCATTCCACAAGCATAAAATGATAAAAGCGCGGATTTTTATTTGCCCTAAACGGAATTATCTTCCATCGAAGTATTCTATCGTAGTACCCTATCGAAGTATCCTGGTAGCGTAGCATCGTAGCAAGGATTAAGATTTATGGCCTCTGATCGTCGCGGCCCGGCCTTCACCAAACGTACTGCCCTGGCCTCGCTCTTGCTCGTCTCGGTAATGGTAGCCGCTCTGGTTGGCTGGAACATGCTTTCGGCTCCTCGCTTACCTGCTGCTCCTTCTCGCAGCAGCACCCCGCCCCTGGCCGCTAAAGACAGCTTTGGTGTCAGCCTGGCCGCTCCTACCGAGGGCGGGGTCGGGGCAGGAGCTAAAGTCAATTCTGCCTCAAAAGTTCTGCCGACGGGCGGGCAAGGCCAGCTCAGAGCGATGGCCGTAACCCCCCACAGTGGTAGCTCGAATACGGCGATGCTGACTCCTTTCCTCTCCAACACTCCGCACGGGGTCGGCCTGACCGTGCCGGAAGAGCAACAAGTTGCCCCGGCCTCGAATATCGCCCAGTACCAGGATTTATTGGCCGGGCAACACGCTCTGGCCGGGCCACAGGCGGGCTTGCCCAATCCAGGCTCTAAGTTGGCTATCGGTCAAAGCCTGACGGTAGCGGAGGCTGGCCCGGCGGTAGGCCGAGTTGGTGCGCGAGGGGCGGAACTGGTAGATGCTAACGGTGCGCGTTTCTTTGTGGCCGGAGCTAACTACGAAGGCCACACCGACCGGGCCTGGCTCTTGTGGGAAAATAATAAGTTCGACCCTAACCTGATTGACGCTAACTTTGCCCTGGCCCAGGAAGGCGGCTATAACAGTCTGCGTATTTTCGTGCAGAGCCAGTTGCGCGACGATATTCGGGCGAACAACTGGTCGAAGTTCGACAAAGTAGTTGAACTGGCTCAAAAGCACGGATTGCGTCTGCTGGTGACGATGGGTGACTATTACGAGCCTGATCTCAATCGCCTGATCGAGATTGACTTGTCGGTGTCCCGCCATTTTGCCGGTTCGAGCGTGATTTTAGGTTATGACCTGCGGAACGAGCCGCAATACGGCGACCTGTCTTCTAATATCTACCCGCCGGGCCAGGAACCACCCCTGCAAAAAGAAGAGATCATCCGGGCTTACGGTGAACGGCTGAACCAGGCCGAAAGTGACGCCTGGCGCAACGGAGCGGGCCGCAATAGCGTACCCGGCCATCTCAATTCGCGTCAAGCTTATGTTTATGCCAACGTTTTGCGCTACTACGCCGAGTTTCAGTCCGATATGTGGGCCTGGGTCGGCCAGAACGGACGGGCGACCGAGATGGATTATCTCAACAGCCCGGAGGCGGGTAAATGGAAGGTTTTCCTGGACGCCCTGGACGGCACGGTGCAGAAATACATCGAGCTGCGGCAAGGTGCGCTTCATCAGGGCGACCCTGGCCGCCTGACTACTATCGGCTGGAATCGGCCCGACCTGGCCCGTATGCCGGCCAACCGTTCGCTGGGCTTTGTATCGTTTCACCGCTTCCCAGGCGACCGGGCCGGAGGGCTGGCCGGGACGCTGGCGATGCTAGACCATCTCAAGAATTTTTACAGCGGTAAGCCGGTGGTGCTGGAAGAATTCGGTTACAGTAATTCAGACGGCAAAAACGGTATTCCGCTTCTTCGCACGGCCTCCTACGAAACGGCTCTATGGCTCTTTCTTTACGGACGCGGTTATGCCGGTGGTTACAAGTGGATGCTCCATAACTTCCCGCCCGGTTACAATCTTTACGAGAATAATTTTGGCCTGACCGACGACCAGACCCGGCCCAAACCTTCGTATCAAGCCGCCCGTGCCGTCCTGAAAATGGCTGCCGCCAACCGCATCCCGACCGGCGATTTTGGCCGTCTGGAGACTTACGATGGCCTGACGATTACCTATACCTGGGGGTCGAGCCAGGCTTTCTTCGGCAATACCAAAGATTTTCGGGATAGCCGGGTGCAAATTACCCAGAATGACGCGGCACCCTGGGCGGTCTGGTGGCCCACCAACGGCCTGGGTCAGGTTTACCTTAGCCTGACCGGGACGGGCGAGGTTCGGTTAGACTTACGGGCAATCTTCCCCGGTTGGAAAGCCGGAATGCGCCCGACCCTGAGCCTGGAAAACGGAGCCAGTTTGAACTTCCAGCCTCAAGGCGACTCGGCTATTTCTTTCCAGGCCCAACCCGGCACACTCTACACGGTCAAAATCCCGGTTCAACCTGCCGCGTTTAATGCCGCCTCGCCTCTGAACGTACCCAACAATATCTTCTTCAAAGAAACCAGCCATAACCTATCAAACCAGTTCCGGCGGTATTGGGAAAGCCGGGGCGGATTGGCTCTCTATGGCTACCCTCTTTCCGAAGAGTTTCAAGAAAACGGTTTCCAGGTGCAGTATTTCGAGCGGGCGCGGTTCGAGTACCACCCTGAAAATGGCGGTACTGCTAACGAGGTGCAGTTAGGGCTGCTGGGAAATCTGATTACGAGCGGACGGTGCGAAGCGGGAGAAACTCCTTTTCAGCCGGTCGCCCCTTTTAACTCCACCCCGACCTCGCGCTATTACAAAGAGACCGGGCATAGCTTGCGCGGCGGTTTTCAGGCTTATTGGGAAGCTAACGGCAGTCTGGCTCAGTTCGGCTACCCCTTGACTGAGGAATTTCAGGAGCTAAACCCGGTGGATGGTAAAACTTACACCGTGCAATATTTCGAGCGCAACCGCTTCGAGTGGCATCCCGAAAACTCAGGCACGACCGCCGAATTTCAGCTAGGTTTGTTGGGCTTGCAGGTGGTGAAGGGACGCGGTTGGTTGGTTTAGGAGCCAGGCTCATACTCTTCTGGAATGAGCCTGGCTCAGTGGTTGCCCCTTAAGAAACTATTTTTTGGCGATTACGCATTTGAGCCGGTTGCCATCCCCCGTGCTAACGATTTGCCGTCCTTTGAAATGGGTTATTTTAAGGTTTTTGACCGTGGCGGCGTTGCTCAACACCAGACCATCTGTGCCGCCCGGCGTGCCGGAGCCATCCAGGATAAGCACCGGGCCAGATGGCCCACAGCTATCGCCGTCCAGGGTTACGCCGGGCGGCACAGGCGGCAGTGGGCCGGTTATATTTATCTGATTATTTGGGAACGGCCCATTTAAGCTTATTTGTTGGCCCGGCAGCGTCCACTTCAAGGCGAACGATAGCGTCCCGGCTAATCTTGTGCCATCATCCTCACTTCTATAAACTACCGGAACCTGGCGACCGGGCAAGGCAATAAACGCATTTAGCACGTTTGCAGTAGCTCGCTGGATACCAGCGTTTTCTAAATTCTTGCTCTGATAATTAAAATAGTTGCAGCCGTAAGCCCAATAAACCGTCCCGCTACTAAAAACCCAGGCTCCGCTAGGAGCCTGATAGATGCAACTGCTGGCGGGCGTCGCGGCAGCCAGAGGGTAAGCCCCGGCCAGCGTTGAAGGGTCGTTGTCGTGAAAATTCGGCACGGTCGAAGACGACAGTTTCACGAGGTTGGCTGAATGCGGCGAACCGGGGAAAAGGCAATCCCACTCATACCCGACGAGGCCGGGAATGTGCGTGCCTTCGGCCAGTCCGGTTCCCTGGTAAACCCAGTGGCTGCTATTGCTCACTATATAGTCGTGGCCCTGGTCCCAATCCCAGTAATTGTTGTACATTACGCCGGTTAGTTCGCTTTCGGGCCGGTTCACCGGGGCATCCCGGAAGCGGGTCGTTACGACGGCGTTATTAAGGTTGTACATCGGGTCGTGGTGGCTGTTGTCGTGGTAAATGTTGTCTTTGTAGCACACGACGACCCGGTTCGGTGCGCCGGAAGGAGAGTTCTCCAGTCGCATCTGCCAATAGCAGGGGTTGGCCCCAAAGAAAGCTAACCCGATGCCCAGATCGCGGGCCGCCAGGGTATGGTCGAACATCTCCTTCGTCCAGTATTCGTCGTGGCCGTCTGACAGCAAGCCCTTGTGCCTCAGACTTTCGTTATTGAGAAGGAGGTTCAGGTTTGTATCAGTGTGAAAATCCAGGCTGGTGCAGTAAGAAACATCGTAAGTGTTTTTTTCCAGAAAGCGCACCATCGCCACTTCCCAGAACAGGAAATCGCCACAGCCTTCGTCAATGTAAGGCCGGTTGAACGAGACCTTATAGGCGCGTTTAGTGCCAATGGAGGTGTTGGCCCCGCTACTGTTGTAATCGTACAGGCTTTTGCCGCCAAAATTGTTGTAAGCCTGATAAGTGGAAACGCTCGACTTGAACAGCAGGTCTGTGCTGCGGGCGTCGTCGCGCAGGACAAAATGAATATAATTCTGGTACTGTTTGGTCGGGTCAGGATTGATGATCGTCAGCTTGATCAGGTAATGCCCACTGACCCAGGCCGGGTCGGTCGCCAGAGTGTAAGAGGTGGGCCAGTTGCAATCTACCATGCCGGTGGCGGCATCGGGCGGCGGAACTGCCCGTTCACCCGCCGCTATACTATTCACCGTCCTGAGTTTACGCGCTCCTACCCCGGCGTACCAGCCGACCCGAAAAACCTCCATTTTGCAGGCGGTGCCGAGCGTAGCCTTGATCGAAATATGCAGGTCTATCGTTTCGCCCTTGTTGATGCTGGTAGCCGAGGCATACCCTTTGATCTCGTTGAGGTCGTTGTGCGAAATGAGGTTGAGATACCAATCTCCATCGCCGGGTTTGGCGTTTTCGACTTCGATTGGATTAGCGGCGGAAACCTGACCCGGCTTGAGTCCTGACAGGCTGCCAAGTAGAGCGGTCAAACCCAGGCTGCCCCATTGCAAAAAGCGGCGGCGACTCGGCTTGCCCAGCGCAAAACTTTCCAAACTTATTAGAATCAGCAAAAGACCTTGTATCAACCTTAAATCCTTTTATGCTCTTAACTAAAATTAGCCTGTCTCACTTATTTAGTTTGATTTTACTACATATTGGCGTCTTTAGGGAGGGTAGTTTTAGCCCTATGCGGTAGGAAAAGCGGGTGTTTTTACTTTGGGCGAGAGCCTTGTTCGCGGGTTCGTTTGGTCGGGGGAGCAGGTGGAAAGAAACGCTCGCGGCGACGAAAGAGAAACAGACCGGCCAGGAGCGACATAACTATCGAAATGATGCCGCCAACGGTATAGCTGGTGGGCAGAAGGCCCAGAAAGATGAAAGGAACGGCAAAAAAGAGGAAAGTTGCCAGCGAAATTACCGCACCCCAGAAGGCTAGCTTGCCATAGAAAGGCAGGTAAACGAGCAGCCAAAGCTCGACCATCACCATAATCGAAGCAGCAGGCACGATCCGAAAGCGGTTATCCGGCTCTTTATCGGTGACAGAAACTAGCACCATTGCCAGGGTTGCCAGAAGAGAAACTACAAAAGTTGCCACCACAAAGAGAGTTTCCCAGTCGCGCCGGGCAAAGGCATTGCGGCGGGCCGGGCCAGAGGAAGCGGAAGTCTGGGAAACTGGTTGCTC
Organism: Chloroflexia bacterium; assembly: GCA_038206175.1. Taxonomy (GTDB): domain Bacteria; phylum Chloroflexota; class Chloroflexia; order Chloroheliales; family Chloroheliaceae; genus 54-19. The sequence continues at coordinate 109,809 of JBBRBE010000001.1, read as the reverse complement.
GGTTTTAAGCGGTTGAGAAGGAGAAGTTTTTGGGCTTGCCATTTGTACTACTTGCCAGGCTTTCTAAGGTTCTTGACCAATAACGACAAGTTCAGTGGGGATAGCCCGACGACGTTGAAGCTGCCAGGCTCTCGTTTCACAACGCAGACTTCCACCCGGTTCCTCCATCACCGACGTAATCAGGTAGACCGCACCGGGCAGATCGGCCAGGGCCAGGTCGGTGCCGGAGGGCCGAGCGGGATAGCGCGGGTGCGAGTGGTAGACCCCGGTCAGCTTGAGGCCGCGCCTTTCTAAATCTAAAAGTGCCGCCAGCGTTTCCTCTGGGGCTATATTATACTCCACTCGTGGGTCGGTCGCTACATTGCGGGCGGGACGAGTTTCGCGGCCTTGCCCGACTACCTCGCCGCCCAGGAAGCCGCAAATCTCGTGCGGAAAGCCTGCAATAGCTCGCCTCTCGATTTCTTGCAGGGCTGGCCGGGTGATGAAAAAAGTCATTTTTTCTTTCGAGTAAAAATAACTTCGTTCAGGCTGCCGGTGCGGTAGCCGTCCAGGTCGAGTGAGACGAAAGCGTAACCAATCGCGTGCAAACCCCGCGAGACCTCGCGCCGCACTTCTTCTTCGATAAAGCGCGTTAAATCGGCCACCGGCACTTCGATCCGGGCCATATCGCCGTGATGCCGCACTCGCACGCCCAGAAAGCCCAGGTCTTGCAAAAACTCTTCGGCTCGGCCTACTTTTTCAAGGGCTTCGACCGTGACGGGCGTGCCGTAGGGGATGCGCGACGAGAGGCAAGCCGCCGCTGGTTTATTCCAGGTCGGCAAGCCGAGAGCTTTGGAGAGGGCGCGAATATCGGCTTTGGTAAACCCCGCCTCGACCAGAGGGCTACGCACTTCCAGTTCTTTGCCCGCCCGTTGGCCGGGCCGGTGGTCGCCCCGGTCGTCCAGGTTGAAGCCATCGGCAATCAAGTGGAAGCCTTCGCGCTGGGCCATTTCGCTCAGTTCGGTGTAAAGAGTATTTTTACAGAAGTAGCAACGGTTAGGGCTGTTTTCAACGTAACCTTCGCGTTCCATTTCCAGTGTATGGGTGGTCAGGAGACGCGCTCCCATCTCGGCGGCGTGCCGGATTGCCAGTTCCACCTCGCGGGGCGGAACCGAAGGCGAAATTGCCAGACAACCCGCCGCTCGTTCTGGCCCCATGATTTCGTGGGCGACTTTTAGCACCAGCGCACTATCCACGCCGCCGCTATAAGCTACCAGCAGGCTTTCGTAACCGGCCAGGATCGCTACAAGCCGGTCGGTTTTAGCTTCTAATTCCGGTTCAATTTCTATATTAAGTTTGAGGTCTTTTATTCTAAGCGTCATTTTTAGCGGGTGTTCCTTGCTTTGCTACTTTGACAAACATTTTTATCTCTAACTCGAAGTGATGTGCTAAAGATTGGTGCAAAGGGTAACATAGTCGGCCCGCCTTTTCAAGTTTAAGAACGGCAAAATAGGCTTTAAGTCGGGTTGCGTTTGGGTGGGCATGTGCTAAAATGGCCTACGCTACCCGATTGACGGTGACAGCCTATTACCTCTATTTCGGTACTATCAACCCTGATAAACCCTATTGTAATAATCTAAATTAGCAAACTAAATAAGGAATATTTGCCGGTGTTTAAGTCAAAAATCCTCAAAGTTTTTTACGGGCTGGTGACGGCCTGGTTTATCTGCGGTCTTCTGCCTCTGCAAAGTCTGGCCGAAACCGGGCCGACCGCCCAGGCGCAAAACGGGGCCGGGCCAGGCCGCAAAGTGCTGGTGGATAGCCAGGATAGCGCGCTTCTGGCCGGACTAAGCGGGCGCGGCGGCGTTTTGCTCCAGGATTACGGCTCGTTCTCGCTCTGGCGAGTTTCGCCCCAGGAACGACTCGCTCTGGTCGGTCGTGACGACGTTACGAGTCGGGATGAATTCGACCGCATCTTGCTACGAGGCCGCCCGCTTCAAACCGGGGTCGGGGTTGCTCCTGCCGATGTACCTGCCCCGCTCAAGCAAAATCTGTTCGAGAGTGCCGGAATGCGCCTGGTGCAATTTGTCGGTCCGGTCAAAGAGGAATGGCTTAATCGCTTGCGGCAAGCGGGTATCCAGCTTGTCAGTTATATGCCCTATAACGCTTATGTAGTCTGGGGGGATGCCGCCCGGCTCAAACTCGTGCAAAGTCTAGCCAAGACCGACCCGGTAGTGCAGTTTGTCGGCCCTTATCATCCGGCGTACCGGTTGGCCCCGGCTTTGCAAGCGGGTGCGGGCGGTAAAGGCTCCCAAAAGCAATTCGATGGGCCGCAAAAGGTGACGGTGCAACTTTATAATACCCCTGACCTCCAGAATTCGCTGGCTCAATTGCGGTCGCTGGGCGGTAAAGTTTACAAAGAACCGGCGGCGGTGCTGAACCTGGTCAATATCTCGCTGGAAGTGCCGTCGGCGGAACTGGTGAAGATTGCTAACTGGCCGGATGTCTTTAACGTCGAGCCGTGGTCGGCTCCCCGCAAGCAAGACGAAGCACAGGGCCAGATCGTGGCCGGAAACGTCGCAAATGTCGGCGGCAAGATCGTACCGACTGGCCCAGGCTACCTGGATTGGCTGACCTCCAAAGGATTCCCGACCGACCCGTTTCAGTACCCGGTCGTAGACGTCGTAGACGACGGCATTGACGATGGCTCGAACGCGCCTTTGCACCGGGATTTTCACGTTAGTGGCGTGCGAAATCCGGCTAACCCTGGGCCGGTCACGCCGGGTGGTAGCGGGTCGAGTCGCCTGGTTTACAACCAGAAGTGTACCGCCGACGCAATTGACCAGAGCGCGAATGGCAAATACGGTCACGGCAACCTCAATGCAGCTATCGTGGGCGGCTACGACAATCGGGGTGATTTCCCCAGCGTTAGCCCTGACAATGCTTTTCACCGGGGTCTGGGCCTTTCACCGTTTGGCCGGGTGGCCGGAACTCGTATCTTTAATAACAACGACGATTTCGACCTTTCAAAATGTGCTGACAACGATCCGGGTGTGGTAGCCGCCAGCTATGCCGCCGGAGCCAATATTACCTCGAATAGCTGGGGTTCGGATGTTTACGGGGCTTATGATGCTTCTTCTCAGGCTTATGATGCTCTGACCCGCGATGCTTCGGCCTCGACACCGGGGAACCAGGGCATGCTTCACGTTTTCTCGGCGGGCAACCGGGGGCCGAATAATATCACGCTTGGTTCGCCCGGCACGGCCAAGAACGTGCTGGCAGTCGGGGCGACCGAGAAGGTGCGTGACAACGGCATCTCCGACAATTGTAACCTGACCGGGGCCGACAACGCCGACGATATGGCCTCTTTTTCCAGTCGCGGCCCGACCGCCGATGGCCGGGCCAAGCCGGACGTAGTTGCGCCGGGTGTTCACATCCAGGCTGCCGCCTCGCAAGACCCCCTGTACAACGGGCAAGGCGTGTGCGGGCCGAAATATTACCCGGCGGGCCAAACCCTTTACACCTGGTCGAGCGGCACCAGCCACGCTGCTCCTGCCGCTTCCGGCGCGGCCAGCCTCGCTTATAACTATTATCAGCGCGTGCTGCGCCCCGGCCAGACGCCCAGCCCGGCTATGCTTAAAGCTTTGCTCCTTAATTCGCCCCGCTATCTCAATGGAAGCGACACCGGCGATACTTTGCCCAGCCCAAACCAGGGTTGGGGCGACCTAAACCTGGGGACGCTTACCGATGGCACCCCCCGACTCCTCACCGACCAGACCATCGCCTTGACTGCGACCGGCCAGCAGTTTAAATCGGTCGGGACAGTCGCAGACTCGACCCGTCCGGTACGAGTTTCGCTCGTCTGGACAGATGCTCCCGGTTCGACCACGGCGGCTTCCTATGTCAACGATCTCGATCTGGAAGTAACGGTGGGCGGACAGGTTTTCAAAGGCAACGTCTTTCAGAACGCCCTTTCAGTGCCGGGTGGCCTGGCCGACTCGGTTAACAACGTCGAGAACGTCTTTTTGCCCGCCGGAACGACCGGCCCAATCGCCGTCCGGGTGCGGGCGACCAACCTGGCCGGAGACGGCGTACCGGGTAACGCTACCCCTACCGACCAGGATTTTGCCCTGGTGGTCTACAACGCCAACCCTGCCACGACGCCGGTTTTTAGCCTGAGCAATCTCATTTTGAATGATGCCGGGATCGGCGGTAACAATAACGGTCAGGCTGATCCTGGCGAAACCCTCAGCCTGAATTTGAGCCTGTTCAACGCGGGTAATGCCGCCGCCACCGGTCTATCGGCGACCCTGAATGTGAATCCGGCTCAGGCAACCCTTCTAAACGTTACTTCGGCTTACCCGAACCTTGCGGCGGATGCCTCCGCTACGAACAGCATACCCTTTCGCATTAAGGTCAAGCAGACGCTGGCCTGTGGTACTTCTCTGGTTTTAAGCTTTGTCTTTAGCTATGGAGGGGGTAGTACGAGCTTTACCCTTCCGCTTTTGCTTGGTACCCTGGCTCCGCCCGCTTCCTATCCTTCAGCTGAAGTGCCTCTGGTGATCCCTGACGGCGAGATTACGGGCGTAGATTCGCACGTGGCTCTTTCGGGTGGGGTGGCTATCTCTAAAATAAAGGTACATCTCGATATTACCCATCCCTGGGTAGGCGATTTGACAGTCAAGCTGACTTCGCCCGCCAATAAGACGGTCGTGCTGGCGGCTCATCCCGGCGGCACTGGTAACGATGGCGACAATTTTAGCGGTACAATCTTCGATGACGCCGCGGCCACCAAGATTGACCTGGCCTTACCGCCTTACAACGGCACTTTCCGGCCTTTTGAACCCCTATCAGCCTTTATCGGCCAGCCTGCCGATGGCACCTGGACACTTAACGTTTCAGACGATACTAACCTGGATGCCGGTACTCTTAATAGTTGGTCGCTGGATGTCCAGACCCAAACTTACCTCTGCTCGGTGGTCGGTTCTACCCTGACCGTTACCAGCCCGACCGATACGGGCAATCCTGCCGCCGCCGGTTCTCTTTCGGAAGCACTTGGCAAAGCTGTAGTCGGCGATGTTATCCAGTTCAACCTGACGGGGGGCGGGAAGATTATTGAGCTAAGCGGGACGCTACCGCCGGTGCCGGATGGGGTGAAAGTCGGAACCGACGCCAATTGCACTGCTGATGGGCCGGGAATTTACCTGCGTGGTAACGGCGGTAGCGTCGGTCTAAAGGTAGGCAAGGCGGTCAGTTTAACCGGGCTTTGGATTGGCGGTTTTAGCAACAAGCAAGTTGATTTGCCGGTAGCGGCCAACCTCAAGCTCAAGTGTAGCCGCCTTACCAAAGCCGCCCCGCCCGGAAGCTGAAAAAGGTAACAGTTGAATGTTTTCCAGGGCCGGTGGTTGATTTCAAGCGGCCATCGGCCTATAATGCAGGTCAAAGCCTGGGGCAGTTTGACCTGCCCAACGAACGGCGCGGAGAGGAAAGGATTTCGAGAAAGTGACTACCCAAGATAAGGCAGCGACCGGGCCAGCCCGCACTCGCTATGCCCCCAGCCCCACCGGGAACCCTCATATCGGTAATATCAGGACGGCTCTGTTCGACTATTTGTGGGCCAAACATACCGGCGGTCAGTTCGTGCTGCGCCTGGAAGATACCGACCGCAAACGGTTGAACGAGGAGTCGTTGGGCTACATCAAAAACTCGTTGCAGTGGTTGGGTCTGGATTGGGACGAAGGGCCGGATGTCGGCGGGCCTTATGCCCCTTATGTGCAGTCCGAACGGCTGGAAAATTACCAGACTATTGCTCAGGAGTTGATTGACCGAGGTTTCGCTTACCGTTGCTATTGTTCGCGGGAACGGCTGGACGCGGTAAATAAGGCCAAGCAAGCCCAAAAGCTGCCGCCCGGCTACGACCGGCGTTGCCGCTCGATCAGCCAGGCCGAGATTGATGAAGCTCTAGGGCAGGGTATCCAGCCGATCATCCGCTTTAAGGTGCCGCTAGAGGGTAAAACAACCGTTGTGGATAGCGTAGTTAAGCCTCTGACGGTCGAGAACTCGACGATTGAGGACTACGTGCTAATCAAGTCGGATGGCTATCCAACCTATCACCTGGCCCACCTCGTAGACGACCGGGCCATGCAGATTACCCACGTCATTCGCGGGCAGGAGTGGCTGCCGACCGCTCCGCTCCATATTATGATCCACGAGGCGTTGGGCTGGGAACCGCCGATCTATGTTCACGTCCCGGTAATTCTCAATCCGCCTGGTCAGAAGGGTAAGCTCTCGAAGCGTGATAACGCCGTCGCAGTCTCGCAATATCAACAACTAGGTTATCTGCCGGAAGCTCTGCTAAATTTTCTGGTGCTTTTAGGTTGGAGTTTCGACGGCAGCACCGAATTTTTTACCAAAGACGAACTGATCGAAAAATTCGATATTGCGCGTATCCAGCCCACTCCGGCCAAGTTTAACCTCGATAAGCTGGATTTCCTTAATGCGCATTACATCAACCACGTCCTGACTCCGCCAGATTTCGCCGCTCGGTGTCTGCCCTTCCTGGTCGAATCGGGCGTGATCAGTGCCGAGACTGCCACCGCCCCCGCCGACAAGCAGTTATTAATTGTAGCGGCTTGTAATCTGGTCAAGGATAAAGTCAAGACGCTGGGCGAAGTGCCAGGCGAAATTGACTTTATCTTCAAACCTGCCGAAAGCCTGGACTACCCGACGACCGACCTGATTGGGAAGCTAGGCGGACACGACGCTGCTATCCGGGTGCTGGACGCTGCGAATGCTTTTATCAAAGAGGCGTCCGACGAAACGCTCCACGACCGTGAAGCTTTGCTGGACGGTCTGACCAAAGTTTCCGAGGATTTGGGTCTAGCAAACCGGGGTTTGATGTTCTGGCCGCCACGTGTCGCTCTTTCGGGCCGCACCAAATCGCCCGACCTGATGGGCATGATCGTCACGTTGGGCCGCGAGGAAACCCGCCACCGTCTGCAACTGGCCCGGCACAAACTGGCAGAATTAAACTGATTTCCAGAACCAAATGGCAGTAAAATATGCCTTAACAATAAAAGCAAAAAGGGGGCTGGACTAAACTCTAGTCTCCTTTTTGCTTCTTTATCCTTTTAAGCGGTTGGCCGAAGGTAAGTTGAAGGTCTGAAGTTACGGTGCTATCGCCCCACTTACTTGCTTACTTGCTCGTTTCGGTTGACGCTGTTGCCTCGAAATGCTATGATGGGTCTGACCGTGGCCTCGTAGCTCAGCGGATAGAGCGACGGCTTCCTAAGCCGTGCGTCGGGGGTTCGATTCCCTCCGGGGCTATTGTTTTTACACCCAAATACCTTGAACTTTTAGCCTGATACCGCACGACGCTAAGTAATCCTCTGCTTGCTCGGTCAAATTAGCCTTTAGCAGGAAAATGCAATAGTTAGATGCTCACACAAACTTTTATTTTTAAGCCTATATGACTACAGACGAGCGAGTAGAAATTGCTGCGGCCCTCGAAGCCGTGCGGAACGAAGTAAAGGTGCGGCGCGAACGGCTGCATGGCGACGACCTGGCCGAGCTTCGCGCTCTTTCCCGGCAAGTCAACGAAGGTTGGAATGTCAGCGCACACCTGCCGATTACCTGGGGCGGGCCGCCTCTGATCGGGCGCGGGTTGGCCTACGCCAAACGCGCTGTGCGCCTGGGGTTGCGCTGGTACATCAACCCGATTGTTGAGCAGCAAAACAACTACAACGCCGCCGTAACTCGCACGCTCTTGCAGACGAACGCTTATCTTGAAAAACTAACCCGTGAGAATGCCGCCCTCGAAGAACGCCTGACCGCCCTGGAAGCTCTTCTAGCCCCTGCCTCTCCTTCTTCTGCTGCCGAATGAACATTGTAGTCTGCCATTCCCAGATTCCCTTTGTACGCGGTGGAGCCGAAGGACTGGTGGAAGGTCTGATCGCGGCTCTGGGTCAGGCCGAACACCGGGTTGAACTGATCGCCTTGCCGTTCAAATGGTACCCACGCGCCCAACTCCAGGAACAAGCTCTGGTCTGGCGCACCCTCGATCTAACCCGCCTGGGCGGTCGCCCGGTAGACCTCGTGATCTGCACCAAATTTCCCACCTGGGCGGTACGCCACCCGTGCAAGGTCGTCTGGCTGGTGCATCAGCACCGGCAAGCTTACGATTGGTACGGCACCCCTCTGAGCGATTTTGGCCGCTCGTCCGAAGACCGGCGGGCGCGGCGGGTCGTGCTGGAAACCGATAGCCAGGGGCTAGGTGAGGCCGAACGAATTTACACTATCTCCAAAAACGTGGCCGGGCGACTGACGCGCTACACTGGTTTGCCCGGCGTGCCGCTCTATCCACCGACCCGCCACGACCGCTACCACACGGGTGTTTACGGTGACTATATTTTCACCCTGAGTCGTCTCGATAGTGCTAAACGCCTAAATCTTTTGCTAGAGGCTTTGAAGCGGACGAAAAGCGGCGTGCGGGCTATCATCGCCGGGAGCGGGCCGGAAGAGGCCAGTTTGAAGGCACGGGCGGAGAGCCTGGGCCTCACCGGGCGGGTGGAGTTTCAGGGGCGGGTGAGCGATGAAGAAGCGGTTGAACTATACGCCGGAGCATTGGCTGTCTTTTTTGCCCCGGTAGATGAAGATTACGGCTACATCACCATCGAGGCGATGCGCTCCGGCAAGGCTGTCCTGACCGCGCCGGATAGTGGCGGCGTCCTGGAATGGGTGCGAGACGGCCAGAACGGTTTCGTCTGTCCCGACCCTGCCGCCTTCGCCCAGGCTTTCGACCAACTTTACCTCGACTCCGGTCATCTACTCGCCGCCCGCCTGGGCCAGGTCGGTCTCCAGACGGTCAAAATCGTACCGACCTGGGCGGAAGTAGCCCATACCCTGACCCAGGGCGCAAAGGCGGCGAGCAGAGCTGAATTTTAAGTTTGGCAACCTGACTTTAGAGCCAGCCTTTATTCTTCAAAAGGCTATTTCCTAACAGTCCCAGCAAAACTTCGTAGCGAGTACCTACAAATTCGGGATGGAACTCGAAGCGGTTGCGCTCGAAATACTGCACGACGTAAGTTTTGCCGTCATCCGGGTTGACTTCATAGAGTTCCTCTGAAATCGGCAAGCCGTACAGAGCCAGTCCGCCGTTTGCCTCCCAGTAAACCTTGAAAGAGTTACGTAGATTGTGACCAGTCTGCGGGAAGTAAGTTCCGCCGGGATAATTAGCGTTGTCGAAGCGGTTAAATGCCCCGTCTCCTAGAATGCGCCGTTCTTCGGTTAGCTGGTTGCCCAAAAGCCCTAGCAGCACCTCGTAGGGTGTGCCGACCAGTTCGGGGTGGTACTCGAAACGGTTGCGCTCGAAATATTGTACAAGATAAACCTTCCCGTCAGACGGATTTAATTCTCTAAAAGGTTCAGTGCGCGGGTAGCCGAACTCCGCCAGTCCGCCGTGTTGTTGCCAGTATTTTTTGAATACACCGCTCAGATTGTGATTCGTGGCGGCGTAAAAATCGCTTCCCACGCCGACAATTGGGCGTACCCCGTCGGTCTGGGTACGGTCTAATTCGGGCAAGGGTAGGGTCAGCACCTGGCTGTTCTTGTCCAGGGCTAGCAGACTCTGAGGTGCGTTCGGGCTAATCAGCACTGTGGGCTGATTGCCGATCAGTTTTTGCCAGGTGCGTCCGCTATTTGCCGAGTGCCACAGGTCGCCAAAGCCACCTGCATAGGACAGAAAGAGGTTGGCCGGATCATTAGGAGCTTGCCGCAGGGTCAGTGAAAGCGGGCCGTAGTCAATATTAAACGGCTCGAAGGTGAAAGGAAGCGGCACTTCCTGCCAGTTCGAGTAGTCGGCAGTAATGCTGAGGGTGTACTTCGAGCTATCTTTCGCCAGCCGCACGAGACCGAAAGGAGTGTGATAGAACTCGATTTTGAAATACAAGGAATTGTAGCCGAGCGTAGTTGGAAAGATTCGCCCTCCGTCGCTGGAAAGCTGGAAGCCTTCTGCTCCACTTGATCCCCCTCCGCTGTAGCTAACCACCGTGACCAGATTAGCCGGGGCGTTGCGGCCTCCCAGAGCCGCCAGGCTATAGGAAGTGGACAAAGAAGAGCTACCCGCAACTTCTCGTTCAGCGCGTTTTTCCCAGGTTAGCCCGGTGTCGCTCGAAAAAAAGATTGTATAGAGCCGGTTGCCATTGGGTAAAGCTGTAGAATTCATCGCATAGAGCGTGCGGGCGTCGGATTGTACCACGGCCAGGCTTTGGTAGTCCCGACCGTTGGGCAGAGGGCCACGTACCTGCCAGGTTTTCCCGGCGTCCAGACTGACCGAGAGCCGACCGCTATAAATATTTTTGGTTGGTTCGCCCAGTTCGTACATAATCAGCGAGCCATCGGCGGCAGTGTGAGTTGGAATATGACCGACCGCTTTACCGTCAGGGTCGGCCAGCCCGAAGCGAGTCGCCGTGTTGTCATCGGTGAATAGCCAGCCAGTTGCTTCGTTGCAAACATTAAAGGTGCGCGAAGAGAATTTCTTTTTAATCCCGGTCGTCAGATTATATTCGTAAGTGCCGATTTCACCGAAGCCAGGGGTGCGGTTTGCAACCAGAAGCGTGTTTGGTCGAGTGCCATCCTGACAGTAGGAAGTCGATTCGGTCGGCACGAACAGGCCGGTTTCTTTCCAGGCCGGAGTCGGCGCGGTTGGCGAGGCCGCTTCCACCTTTGGCCCGCTTAGTCCTGTCACCAGCGTCAGCACCAGCAGGGCCACCACTGCGATACTAACCTGCCTTGCTATTCGGCTCACTCTCACATAAGTCATAAAGGTCTACCCTTTCGCTCCTGAATTTCTTTGCTTATTTTCTCCGTCCAGATGCTACTATCTACATTATTAACACGGATAAAACTGTTTTTGGTTACGCAAACGAGCTTGATCTTACGACCGGTACAAAAAACCCGGCTTTCCAGTTATGGCTAGAAAGCCGGGTTTCGGGCGTAAAAGCAAACTTAGTGCTACTTACCGATACTGTTCTGATCCACCCAGACCTTTTCACCCTTGAAGAGTTCGGCCTCGTTATCCCACGGAAAGTAAATTACGACCTGAAACTTGACCGGCAGACCGGTGGGCGGCATTCCGGCCCACTCTCCCCGGTGTGTCCCGGTCACATTAGCAGCCTCAAAGACGCCCTGCGGCCCGATTACTATGTCGCTCATCTTGAAATCAATGTCGGGGAAAGCTCCCAGGAACTGAGTGTAAAAAGCTCTGGCTCCAGCGTGGCCTTCCCAACGCTGGCCGGTAGACATGATCTCGTAGACGCAATCCTCGGTCAGGGTGTCAATCAAGCCCTGCAAATTGCGATTATCCTCGGCAATCGAGTGAGCTTTCCACAGTCGCCGGATTTTAGCGTAAAGTTCGGGTGTGATATTCTGGGCCAGGCGTTCTTGCACGCTCAGGTTGGTCAACAGGTCTGCCATCTCTTTTAACCTCCTCGTTAAAATTAAAAATTAAAGGTGATAGTAAGCCTCGTGGCCCCCAACCTAATACCGGGATTTGCCCTCACTCTACTTCCACGAGCCGTGCAACCATCGTGATTTCGACCGACCCGGCGAGGCTGGCCGTTACGCCGCAATACTTTTCGTGCGAAAGCTTGATCGCCCGGTCTACCAGTTCCTGGCTGAGGCCGTGGCCTTCCACCACATGCTCCACCGTTACCCGGTCGAACTTCTTGGGATGTTCCTCGTGTTCCCAGCCTTTGATCTCGACCTGATAGCTTCGCACATTCTGGCGCATTTTGCGCAAGATCGAAAGCACGTCCATGCCGGTGCAGCCGCCCAGAGCGGTCAGCAGGAGCGTTTTAGGGCTAAAACCGGGGATCGGCCCGCCGTATTCGGCCATCGAGTCGAGTGCGACCGTTGCACCGTTTGCGCTTACGGCTCCAAAGTGCAATCCCTGGGTGCCGTCCCATTTTACAATTATTTCGCGCATAAGGTTTCCTGTGATCCTCTTTAGTTATCCGCCTGGGCGGATTTAAGACGGGCCTGGACTTTTTCAATCAGAGCCAGGAGCGGCACGCTCTCGGCCTGGCTCAGGTCGGTGTTAATGCGCCGCCGGAAGAGAGCCAGGAAAAAGCTAACTTTCGTGCTTTCGATCTGGCGGGCTTGCAGCAACCGATCCAGCCAGTCCAATTGGCGCGTGACTATACTCGGTGCGTCAAACTCAAGTGCGCCCAGCACAATCTCTCGGAAGGTAATCACGCCTTGCTCGGCTACCGAGCGCAAATTGTCGCCATAGCGGGCGACCAGGACCGGGTCGGATTGGAACGAAACCAGCACATCATCCACCAGCACCGGCGTCAAAGCTTTCATTCGTTCCGACAGGTGACTTAATTCCTGGCTGTTCATATGTTATTCCCGGTTTCTTGCTTTAGCGCACCCGGTAAAGTTAGAAATTGCCGCTCATCTTCTGACTTTACTACTTTATAATATTTGTCAACGCCCTAGCAGGACGCGGGCCGGTGCGCCGTCGGCGTTCTTGATCTTAAGCGGCAAAGCCATCAGGGTATACTCGCCCGGCTCGATCTCGCTCAGGTTCAGCCCTTCCACAATTACAACCCGCTCGGCCAGCAAGATGTGGTGGGTTTCGTGATGAGCGGAGTCGAACTGCTCAATCGAGAGGTAATCTATGCCGACTAGCTTCACGCCGTGTTGGGTCAGCCAGTGTGCGCCATCCGGGGCCAGGGCGATAAAATCGCGGTGGAAGTTGTCGGGGTCGGTTTGCCAGTATTGTGAATTGCGGGTTTTGAATAATACTCGGCTCGTGCCAGCCGGTATGCTGGCGGCTTCCAGGTGGGCCGCGCCGATGTGGGTTTCGAGTCCGGTCATATTTAGTACCTGCACCGTGCCAACCAGAGCGTCGAGCGCGAAAGAGTCAATACCGGGCGTACCTTCGATAAAATGAACCGGCGCATCCATGTGAGTAGCCGAATGCGCACCCAGGTTAAGGCGAGTTACGTTAGCGTCAGCACCTTTGGCAATTTCACTTGCTCTGGTAATTTCAATAGCCGGGTCGCCCGGCCAGACGGCTATTTCGGGCGAAAGGCTAACCGAGATGTCATAAAGCTGGCTAAAATTCATCAAAAGCTCCTTTATATAAGTGGTGGATGTTAGGGGTCGGGTAGATTTAACGCCGGTATTTTTGTTGCCAGGTGTGGGTTCGGTTGTATTCGGTGGGAGCTTTGCCCGACCGAATGACGTACCAGATGATCATGAATATGACCAGGCCCACCAGGGTTGGAATAATCGGAATATCAAATATACGAGGCTCTTTAAAACCTACTAAATCGGCAAAAAACCAGGCTCCGATCAACCCGCCGCCAAAAGCGACTAGAATCGCGGCAATCAAGAAGAGTGGCGGCCAGAATTTGCGATTGGCTACCTGTTCGGTGGCTGCACCGCCGATGATGCCAAGTACAAGGTAAGCAATTACTGCCTGTAAAGTCCAGATCATGAGGTGTCCTCGCCTTTCATCACATTTTCGATCTTCTAGCTCCATTATATCTTGTAACTTTGGCTGGGACAAATAGGTTACACTTGAAGGGATCAATCATAAAAGCAACCCCAGGCAGGGTTTGCAAGGTCGGGCCGGTTGGTTTATACTGTTTAAGTTGTGATAAAACCACTTTAGGATGAGGTAAGATTTTGTTCAAATCTTTCAGGAAGCAACTACTTGGCTTAGTTTTAACCGTCTTTTTCCTGGTGCTGGTAATTGTTAACCTTAAATTCGAGCAAGTCGGCGAAGCTTTTTCGCAGGCTAATTATCTTTATCTCCTTCCGGCGATCACCATTACCTTTCTGGCTTATTTTGTGCGGGCCTGGCGTTGGCAGATAATCCTCGAACCGACCAAACCAATCTCCTTTCAAACTTCTTACTCGATTATGATGATCGGTTTCATGGCGAACAACCTGCTACCCGCCCGAATTGGCGAGTTTGTGCGGGCTTATACTCTGGGTTCGCAAGAAAAGATCAGTAAGAGCCTGAGCCTGGCAACAATTGTGCTGGAAAGAGTGCTGGACGGCCTGACGCTGGTAGCCTATATGGGACTGGCCCTGATTGCTTTCCCTTCGCCTCGCAGCGACGGTTGGACGCGCTTTATCGAAATTTTCTCGACGGCAGTATTTATCGGGGCCACCCTGTTTCTGGTCTTTTTGATTGTGCGCCAGAAGCTGGCTTTACGTATTATCAGTTTTTGTATGCGGCCCCTGCCGGACGGACTGGAACATAAAGCTCATAACTTGCTCAACTCGTTTGTGCTGGGTTTGCACTCGCTCAAGCGAGGCCGGAGCGTGGTACTTTTGATCCTCAGTTCGCTGCTGGTGTGGAGCATGGAAGGAAGCAGCTATTACCTGATGCTGCGGGCCTTCAACCTCGATACCAAAATGAGTGCGCTACAACTGATCGGGGCAGGTTTGCTGCTTTTGGTTTTTGTGAACCTGGGAACGATGGTTCCGAGTGCGCCGGGTTTCTTTGGCGTCTATCAGGCCGCCGCGACAGTCGCGCTCGGAGCGTATGCCGTGAGTAGCGCGACGGCTTTTAGCCTGGCTTTGTTGACCAACACTTTTCAGTACATCCTGGTAACAGCTATTGGCCTTTTCTTCTTCAGCCGCCGCCATATGTCCTTCTCGAACTTGCAGAACGCCAAGCAAGCCAGTGACGAAGATCAGGTCCAGCAAGAAGCTACTGACGAGAGTCAAGTGGCATTGGAAGAAGGACAGCCCCAGACGGCTCAGGCTCAAGCCGAAGCCGACAAGGTTGCCCGCTTCGCCGCCGCCGACCGCTAAAATGAGGCCGGGATTGGAGCCGACAGTCGGGGATTTTGGGAAATCGGTTCGGTTTCGTAAAATAAACTTTCTCTCAGCTTATATTAACCAACTCTACACTCAGCCCGGAAACTGGCCCATCTCACCCGGCGTTATACAGGGAGAAGAAGTTTAATTTTAGTAAGAGAGATTGCTAAAGGCTGGCTGCTAATAACTAACTACTAGGATAAAAGAAAAAGATGGGGCGTCTGTTCAACAACGGTAAGTGGAAGTTCTGGCTGGGCCTGGGTGTAGGGCTGGTCTTCCTGGTGATCGCGTTTGGCGGTCAGGATTTCAACAAAATAGGTACGGCTCTGGGTGAAGCTAACTACTGGTGGCTGCTCCCCGCGATGGCGGCTTACTTTGTAGGAGTATGGTTTCGTACTTTGCGCTGGCATTTCCTGCTCGGCCCGATCCAAAAAGTACCCAACGCCCGGCTTTTCCCGGTCGTGGTGATCGGCTACATGGCGAATAACGTCTTGCCGATTCGCATGGGCGAGGTCGTGCGGGCTTACGTCCTCGACCGGCGCGAAAGAGTGCGTAAATCTTCCTCGCTGGCAACTATCGTGGTCGAGCGGATCATGGATGGCATCACCATGATCTTGTTCCTGTCGCTTACTTCACTTTTCGTATCGCTCAACTCGAACATCGAAGGCATCGAGAAAATTGCCGCCGTAATCTTCCTGGTCGCAATTGTGATTTTCTTCCTGGTAGCGCACAGCCGCACGATGATGAAACGGCTCGAAACTTTTGGTTTGCGCTTCGTTCCGGCGGCGTTGCGGCCCAAAGTAGCGGGCCTGGCCGACTCCTTTATTGACGGCCTGCAAGTGCTGCGGCAATGGCGCGACCTTCTGATTGTTTTTGGCCTATCGCTGCTGGCCTGGATTTGCGAAGCCGGGATGTATTTTATGGTCGCCCTGGCCTTTAGCGGGCTGAACCTGAGCCTGACCGCGATCTTCCTGACCCTGGCGGTGGCAAACCTGGCGACGCTGGTTCCCTCCACGCCCGGCTACGTCGGCACTTTCGATGCGGCGGCAATCGTGGTGCTGACCAAAGTTTTTGGGGTTGCCAATGGCCTGGCCTCCGGCTATGTAATTTTGCTCCATGCCGCGCTCTTCCTGCCAGTGACGGTGCTGGGGTTCTTCTACTGGGTGCGCGAACACCTTTCCTTCAAAGAAGCCAATCAGGTACGTCAGCAGACCGTCCAGGAAAAAGAAGAGGCCAAACGCCGCACCGAGTTACCGGCTAATTTCTAGCCAGAGCGGACAAAGGGCTAAATCCTGGGTTTTGGCCCTTTGCCCGCTCTGATGGGTATGTTTATGCCCGAATCCTCCGCCCTTTCTCTTGAACTTGAAATCCTCTATAGGGGCCAACCTTGCCAAAACGTGCCGGAGTACGCCGAGCTTGAATGTCGGCTGAGCAACACTGGCTCTACCCCGCTGGAAGGCCTGAGCCTGTGGCTAGGAGCCACCCGGTTGCGCGAAGGATTGGCCCTCAAGCCGGGTGGTTCGTTCGCTACGAGCGGCACTGTGGGCGATCTGGTGGGCCAGCTAAAAGTAGCAGTGCGGGCGGCGGCAGGGCCGTTACTTGAAACCACCCTCGGCGTACTACCTCAAAAATTAAGCCTGGACGAAGTAAACTGGATCAAAGTCGAGCGGCTACCGACCTTGCTGGCTCGCCTGGACGCTCCTAATAGCCTGACCCTGACCGCTGCCGACCGCGCCGAAGACCTGCCTTTCGAGTGGGTCAGTGCCGATTACACCGCCGAGCGGTTGCGCCCGGTTTGCCGCCGCTTGCTGGATGAAGGGTTGGTGTCGGCTCTTTTGAACCGGTTGGATTTTGAGACGGAGAACCACCCGCGCCGCGACGAAGGTTTTGTGCCGGGTAACGTGCGCTGGGGCGCAACCGTGCGAAACTGGGCTAATAATCCTGCCGAAACCGGCCTTGTCCACGAGTGGGCCGACACTCCGCGCAACTATGCGACCCTGCCAAACATGCTGCTGGTAGCCTTTTTGACCGACCTGGCCGCCGAGGTACGAAGTCTGGTGCGATTGGTGCGCGAAGGTGCGCCCGCATCGGCCCGGTTGGTGCAAAGTCTGCCTGCTTTTGAGGTTTGGGCCGACGCGCTGGCACGAGCCTCTAATACTAAGATTTTGCAGGCAGTCAAGCCGTGGCCGGGGGCAAAGGCTGCGCAACCGGGTTCAGGTGAGGCCGGAAGTTGGGCCAGGCTCGAAGGAGCTTGTTTACAGGCTAAAAATAAAGCTTACGGCGCGTTGGCGGCCCTGTGGCAAGAGTACCGTCGCCGCTATGTGCGGTTGCCCGTCGAGGACGAAAGGGTGCGGCAGGTTGGTTCGCAACCCATGAGTAAGGTTTACGAGTTGTGGGCGGCCTGCGAGGTGGCCCAGGCTCTCGGTCTGACTTTCGGGGACGGGCCGGGACTGGAAAGCGCGACCTTTCAGGGGGCGGCGGGTAAACTTTACTATAACCAGGGTGCCAGTGGCGGTTGGTACAGTATCCGCCGTCGCCAACCGGCCCGACCAGACCTCCGCCTCGAATTAGAGGATGGTTCGAGAGTGTTGCTTGACGTGAAATACCGCACCCAGGAATCCCAGGCTCACCCAGACGACATGTACCGGATGCTGGCTTACATGAATGATTTTGGCGTAGCGCGAGGTGGGATCATCTTTCCGGGCAAGGTCGCTCAGGCTTTAACCCTGCTCGAAGGGCCATCCGGTAGCGGGCAACGTCTGGCCGAACTGGTTTTGCGCCCGCCCCAGGTTGAAACGCTAGAAGCCTGGCAAGTAGCCCTGGCCGCTAATTTACGGCTCTTTGTGAGCTAGATCACATTCCAAGAGTGAGCCATACCACAGCCTGGATTGGCCTGACCGGGTATTATAACGATGTAAGGAAAATGAAAACAAAAAATAACTACGAAACTTGAAACTACGAAACTTGAAATTACGAAACACGAAACACGAAACAATGAATTACGAAACCGGATCGCTCAATAAAATTAAAAAATAAAATTAAACTCAAGGTCGGCCTGATAATTTATCAGGCCGATTTTGGCTTTATAATGGTTAGACGAATTGCGTTGCCAGCCCTTTGGATTGAAGTTATACTTGAGACATGAAAAACAATCAATTTGACATAATAATGATCGGGGCCGGACATAACGGCCTGACCTGTGCGGCCTATCTGGCGAAGGCGGGCTACAAAGTCCTGGTGCTGGAACGGCGGCACATCGTCGGCGGCGCGGTTGTCACCGAAACCGATCTGGTGGAAGGCTTTCGGCTCGATACTTGCAGCAGTTATCACGTCGTAATCAATGGTACGCCCGTTGTGCAAGACCTCGAACTGGAAAAGTTCGGGTTGGAGTACCTCGATATTGACCCCTGGGGCTTTGCTCCTTTTCCCAACGGCAACCATATTATTTTCTACCGGGACGTAGACCGCACCGCCGACACGATAGCCCGCTTTTCACCCCGTGACGCCGAGGCTTACCGCCATTTTATGCGCCGCTGGATGCGTTTTAACGAAACGATGATGGCCGTTTTCTGCACTCCTCCCTCCCTCACGGCAGTCTCGAAGGCGGTGATCGCCCGCGAGATGAAGGACGGTAACTGGCGCGGTCTGGCGCGGGCGGCCCGTGGCGGGCCAGGCGCAATGACCGATATGCTACGGACGATTTTTAGCCCTTACGGTCAGGTGATCGAAGAAACTTTTGAGTCGCCCGAAGTGCGGGCGGCCCTGGCCTGGCTCGGAGCGCAGAGCGGTCCTGGCCCGAACGAAGCGGCCAGCGGCGAACTGCTGGCGATGCAACAATCGCTCTATCACCTGCTGGGGGTGCGCCGACCTCGCGGCGGTAGCGGGATGCTGACCCAGGCGTTAGCCCGTTGTGTGGAGCATTGGGGCGGTAGGGTCGAGGTGAATAGCGCGGTGCGCGAGATTTTGACCGAGGGCGGGCGCGTCGTCGGCATCGAGACGATCCATGGCGACCGATACGAAGCCCCGACCGTTATTTCAAATGCTCACGTCCAGACAACCCTCCTGAAACTCTTGCCGCCTTCGGCTCTCAGTGCGACTTTGCGCCGCCGGGTCGAGAACATCAAGATCGCTAACGGTTTCGGGATGACCGTGCGCTACGGGATGGAGAGCTTGCCCAATTATACCGCCCGGCCTACCCTGGCCGAGGACGGCACGGTTGCGGCGGGCGAACATCACCGGGGCATGCAACTTCTGTGTCCTTCGATGGATTATCTTTTGCGGACTTACGGCCAGGCCGAATTAGGTCAACCTCCCACTCGCCCGGCGGTAATCGCCATGACGCCCAGCGCGGTTGATCCTTCGTTGGCTCCGCCCGGTAAGCACGTTTTGTACATCTGGGCGCAAACCCACCCCTACCGTCTCTCGAATGGCGAGAACTGGGCCGAAATCAAGCAGCGTGAGGCCGACAAATGTTTACAGGTAGTAGAGGATTTTGCACCGGGGATCAAGGAAGCGGTAGTGGGGCAGTACATCAAAAGCCCGGTTGACCTCGAAGAGATCGGCGGTCTGGTGCGCGGCAACCTGATGCACATTGATATGAGCATCGGCCAGATGTTCATGTTCCGCCCTTTGCCGGAACTGGCGAATTACCGCACACCGCTCAAAGGGTTGTATCTGACCGGGGCCAGCACTCACCCCGGTGGCGGAGTGAGCGGCGCACCGGGCTACAACACCGCCCGCACCGTCCTGACCGACCTGAAACGAGCCTCTAACGGCGGTACGGGTCTGGCAAAGGCGACAGTGTGGGCTAAAAATTTGTGGCCGGGTCAACCAGCCCTGCCCGCTCGTTCGGTAGTCAAGAAAGACTGAGGTAGCCGCTACAGCTTAGTGGCCTAAAATTCGGACGCTGTTAGAGCGGTCGTGCCAGTTGAGTTTAACCTTCTTGAAGCGGGCCAACACCTGACTGGTTTCGGTGTAGAGCGGTTGCATCTTGGCGTCCTTGACCTGCCACTCGCCGCGCAACTGCTTGATTACCAGCGAACTATCGCCCCAGACCTCTACCGTGTAGTGTTCGGGACGTTTCCCGACCCGCTCGATGGTTGTCACCAGGTCGCGCACGCCGTAGAGCAGGGCCAGGTACTCGGCCTGATTATTAGTCATGCGGTCGCCAAACTGGATGCGGCTTTCCAGCCGTTCACGTCCGGCCCGCGTCCGAATGTGATAACTGCCGTAAGCCCGACCGGGGTTAGGGTCGGCCCCGCCATCGAAAGTGAGCGTATAATCCCATAGGGCCGTGCGCGGGTCAATCGTACTCTGCATTGCGGGTTACTTTCTCAAGTCCTCTCTAATCTTATCCTGCTCGGCCAGCCAACTCAGGGTTAGCTCTACTCCCCAATCAAGGTTAGGTTTTTCCTGGAATAGTCCAGGAGTGGGGGTTCGGGATGGCTGAAAATCCCAACGAAGCGGGACGAAGCCTTCTCCCGTCCCTTGTATTATCTCTAAACGGGTTGAATTGGGCAAGTGAGCTAGAAATTGATCGGCCTCGTCTGTCGCCACCACTGAAACAGGCTTTCCCTGCACGAGCAGCACTGCCGCCCTCAAATTCGGCAAGCCTTCCGGCCAGAGGTTACTTCCTTCACTTAGCGGTAAGTCGAGGGCCGCTACACCCTGAAAATTCCCGGCGTAAGCCGGATTGTTCGCCAGCCCAAGAGCGACCGCCGCCCCCAGCGAGCTACCGATCAAGTAAAATCGCCTGGGTTTGATTTCTTTGCCAAAGCTTTGCAGGAAGTTATAGGCACCGAGCAGGTCGTCCTGCCCTTGCACTCTCCCGTCGAACGAGGTCGGGCCAGTCTGCCCAACAAAGCGGAAATCAAAGCGCAAGGCGGTCAGCCCTAAACTGGCCGCGCCCGCACACAAGCGGGCGTATAGCTCCCCCTCTTTAGGCGAAAACCAGTCGGGCAGCACGATTACGGCTCCGTTGGTAGCCCGACTGGTGGGTGGATGCCACAAACCGTGCAGTTCCGCCTCACCCGTGCCTGATTTAAATGTGACAGGTATAGCTTCCATATCCCTTAAATCCCTTCTCCTGCCTGCAATTGTTCCATTCTGCCAGGTTTTAAGGCCGTGCTTGCTTAAATAGGTTTGTGGAAATAGCTAGAGCAACTTTTCATTTTATAAAACCTCTGGCTGGCTTCGACGGTATTTTGTGGCGGGAGGTACTTTTTATTCGTTTCTCTGCCGGTGCTAAATTATCTCTTTCCGGCCCGGTTGAAAAACACTTTACCTGCTGTCAAAATGTTTTGTCAAAAAGGAGAACCAACGATCATGAAGAGAACTGCGCGAATGCTAGGGTTAGCCCTGGCTGTGGGTCTGCTGCTCAACCTTTTAAGTGTGCTAGTTGGAACCGGGCTGAGCAGTGTGCAGGCCCAGGCTAACCCTAGCCGTGTCCGGGTGGCCCACTTATCGCCTGATGCCCCAAAGGTAGATGTCTATGTGAATGGAGCCAAGACGCTTAGCAACGTGCCTTTCAAAACGGTTAGCGATTATCTAAGTGTTCCGGCAGGCCAATACCGCTTTGAAGTGCGAGTGGCCGGAACGCCTGCTAACACTCCGGCAGTGATTGACGCTACTGCTACCCTGGTGGCGGGAACCGATTACACTGTCGCTGCTATCAACTTTGTAGCCAATATTTCCGGCCTGATCCTGACCGACGATAACTCCGCTCCTGCGGCAGGTCAGGCTAAAGTTCGGGTCCTTCACGCTTCGCCCGATGCGCCGAACGTAGATGTTGCAGTCAAGAATGGCCCGGTGCTGGTTGCTAATCTGCCTTTTGGCAACGCCAGTGGCTACCTGAGCGTTCCGGCGGGAACTTATGACCTGGAAGTGCGGGCCGCAGGGACAACTTTTGTAGCTCTACCTCTGCCCGGCACGAAGCTTGAAGCCGGTAAGATTTATACCGTAATCGCAGCAGACCGCCTGGCTAAAATTACCCCGGTTGTAACCGTTTTGACGGCGGTTAAGCTTGTGCCGACCGATTTTAACGTGCTGGTGCTGGACAACCTGAACCTGACACAAGGCGGAACCAACATCAAAGGCCGCGTAGGGGCAGGCGGGAACGCCAGTTTTGCTTCTTTTAACCTGGCTTCCGGTGCAAGTGCTTCCGGTGACAACGTGATCGCGGGCGGCAAACTAACTCTGACGGGTGGTGTAGTCAACGGCAATGCGGTTTACGGCACATCCCTCTCGCGTAGCGGCACAGCTTTCAAGAGCGGAAGTGCAAGCCAACTTGCCGCCGTATCTCCCGACCTGGCAGCCCTGGCGAACCGGCTCGAAGGTATCGCTAACTTCTGGGCCGGCCTCACCCCTAACGGCACAACTACCGTTTTGTCCTACGGCAGCATCAAGCTTAACGGCGACAATGCTACCCGTAACGTCTTTAACGTCAAAGGTAGCGACCTGGCAAAGGCTACGATTCTGCGGATTACGGCCCCAGCCGATTCAACCGTGATCATCAACGTTAGCGGTACTTCTACCAGCCTCAAGAACGCCGGAGTCGTTCTGAACGGGGTAAACCGGCAGCGCGTAGTCTTTAATTTCTACGAAGCTACTTCGCTATCCTTCGAGGGTATTGCTTTGCAAGGTACGGTCTGGGCGCCAAAAGCCTCGGTCATGTTTAGCAACGGTGTGCTGCGTGGTGCGTTGTTTAGTAAATCGCTTCAAGGTGGCAGTGTCAGCTTTGACTACTTCCCTTTCCTGAGTCCTCTGCCACTGTAAAACCCCTTATAGAGTGGGTTATATCAAGAAGGGTGGAAACAGGCGTTTCCGCCCTTTTTATGCTCAACTCGGTTGGGCCGGTCTGCCGGTAAAGTAAAGCCTTGCCCGCTTTTCTTCACCAGGGAAGCTAGAGCTTGATCCGGGCGTAGCGGTGGCTGCCGCGCTTGAGGATCATACCGTCGTGAAGCTGGATTTTAGCTTTGCCATCGCTGACTTTCTGGCCGTCAATGGTCACGCCGCCTTGCTCGGCAGTGCGGTCGGCTTCTTTTTTGCTTTCGGCTAACTTCGTTTCGACCAGCAGATCGCGCAATTGCATTTCGGTCTGGCCCGCCGGTGGGCTGTATTCGGGCATATCGGTCGGCACTTCTTTGTGGACAATCTCGCGCTCGAACGAGGCGGCGGCTTCTTCGGCCTCGGCCTGACCGTGGTACATTTCAACCAGGCTGTAAGCCAGCCGTTTCTTGAAGTTCACCGGGTTTTCGCCGCGCTCCATTCCCGCGCGCATCGTCTCGACCTCGGCCAACGGAACGCGAGTTAACACCTCGAAATATTCCAGAATTTGCTCGTCGAGGGTTTTGAGCATCTTGGCGTACTGGTCTTTAGCCGGTTCGGTGATATAAACGCCGTTGTTGAGGCTCGTACTCATCTTCTGGCCGTCCGGCGCGTTGATCATCTTGGTGCATAGAACCGATTGCATTGGTTTGTCGAAAGCTTTCTGCATCGTTCGCCCGGCCATCATATTAAAAAGCTGATCGGTTCCGCCGATTTCAACATCGCATTCCAGTTCGACCGAATCATAGCCTTGCAGCACCGGATAAACAATCTCTTGCAGTGAAATCGGCTTCCCGGCCTGAAAACGCTGGCTAAAATTCTCCCGCTCGATCATCTGAGCAATTGTAAAGTGGCTCATCAGGACGATCCCTTTCTGGAAGGGCATGTCGCTATACCATTCGGTGTTAAACCGCCATTCTACTTCCGCCGGGTCGAGGATCAAGCTAACCTGTTCTTTGTAAGTAGCGACGTTTTGTTGCACCAGTTCGGGCGTCAGCATCGGTCGGGTAGAGTTTTTGTCGCTGGCGTCCCCGATTTGCCCGGTGAAAGTACCAAAGAGCATCACGACTTTATGGCCCAGCCGTTGAAAGTCGCGCAGCTTTTGCAAAGCGACGCTCCGCCCGATATGGATTAGTGGCCCGGTTGGATCGATCCCTAACTTGACCCGCAATTGCTTGCCGCTCCGCAATTTCGCTTCCAGTTCCTCCCGCGTCACAATCTGGGCCACGCCACGGGTCAACAGTTCGTCAATTTGATCGGCCTCGCGTTTGAGGTTTGTTATGATAGTCGGCCCAACCATCTTTTTGTTCTCGGTGCTGTTTTTCCAGTCAATTTCAATCTCGCGGGTAGCGGTATCCAGAAAGAATTCCTGGCAATGCGCTCCCAGGTTTTGTTCGAGCAGCGACTTGAGCAGATGGGCTGCTTCGCGCACTTCGCCCTCGTTCAGGCCAACCCAACCGTCAATCGGGAAAAAGACGTTCCGGCTACTCTCGCTTACTCGCGCCTTGCGTCCTTGTCGCCAGACCCATCGGCGCGTCCGCACCTCGGCGTCGTCGGCGTAAACTGGTTCTCCGGCAGTTACGCTCTCGACCTGGGCGTCGCTGCCTTCCGGCGGCGAGAAGAACTCGCCCGGTCGGGCCGGACGGACAGCCAGATTCCCCACCAGCGCGTCCAGATCATGCCCGCCAAGTGGCAGCAGGTAAGTCAACGACACGGAGTTGGCAAGATCAATGGCCGGATTGATCGACGGCAGGGTGTCGCCTTTGAGGGCGCGACGCGCCAGAGCTTCAATCGAGCTTAGAAATTCGCCCGGCTTGATCCCAGCCTTGCGGAAAGCTTCGCGCCAGGCGGCAATCGCGGGCCGGGCAGTCAATGGATTGGCTCCGCCGGGCGTACTCTCGCCGGTCGCAAAGCGTCGCCGCAGGAGGGCCGCTTGCTGGTCAAGCCTGGCCCGGATGTCCTGCGGGTCGTTTTCCGGCCTGGCCCGGTTATCCAGGCCCACCGCCACTACCCCGCCCACACAGTAGTTGGGATAATTCTCAAAAATCTGTGGCGCAATGCTAAAGCGCATGTCTTTTCCTCAATTAAAGCTTTGAGCTAACTAGGCTGCAAAATTTACTAAAATTCTTCAACCTATCAATCTATCAATCTATCTCGTCCGAATTAGTTTAGTTCAGGTGAAAATCTGGCAGAAAAAGAAGCTTTGTAAGCCCTACACATAAGAGCGCAAAGGAGTTGCCAGCCCTTCGACCACGCGACGCAAGAGGCCAGGATGATTAAATTCGTCCAGCCGGGCAGGGCGGCAATTGCTCAGATCGTCGTAAAACATCCGCTCCATCTGAAGGGCGAAATCGCGGTCGCGCACGAACAGATTGATTTCGTGGTTGATTTTGCTGCGTCCGTCCAGGTTTGCGCTACCGATGGTACTCCATTGAGCGTCAATCGTGGCTGTTTTGGAATGAATTACAGTGTGCTGGTAAAGCCAGATACACGCCCCGGCCTCGATCAACTGCTGGTAAACAGGTCGAGCCAGAATGTCCACGATAACGTGATTTGATTTCTCTGGCACTAACAGATTTACCTGGACTTTGCGTTCTATAGCTTCGCGCAGAGCCTTCATCATTTCGGCGTCTGGCAGAAAGTAAGGGTTCGTCAGCATCACGTGATCCTGAGCTTTGCGAAAAGCATCCACATAAGTGTCCCGAATGGTAATCTGGCCGAAAATACCCGACGGACGACTTTCTCGCACGTACATTTTTTGATTTTCGCCGCTATCGGCCTTGTAGGGCAGGTGCAGGTGCAGATGGGTACGGAAAGGATGGTGTTTGTTCCATAACTCGGCAAAAGCCAGCGCGACTTCCTGAGCCTCCGACCCCTCGACCCGGCAGTGCGTATCGCGCCAGGTAGTAGCGTACTCCCGCCCGATGTTCATGCCACCGAGGTAAGCAATCTCGTCATCTACCACCAGAATTTTGCGATGAAAGCGAGTGTGCGTTCCCGGCCACAGGAAGCTAAGGTAACTGTGGAGCGGGCCATAGACCGTCACGGTTACTTCTTTGGGCCAGCGTCGGAAACCGAGTGGCATCAAAAGCGACCCAAAGCCATCGAAGGCCAGGTAAACTTTGACCCCTTCCTGGGCTTTTTTAATGAGGTGTCGTTTGAAACGTTGCCCGATGATGTCGCTTTTGAGGATGAAGGTTTCCAGGTAAATCGAGTGTTCGGCTCCGTCAATCGCCTCTAACATATCCCGAAAGGTGAGGTGGCCGTAGTTAAAGATTTGAAGCTGATTGCCACCCACTTCTACTTTATCGAGAGGATGATGCGGGAAACGAAAATCGCGTTTGCGCCGCACGAGGGTATTAATCGCCATCAGGCCATAAGTGAAAGAGAACACTGTAGCCATAAAGAAGGCTGCCGAGTAGATCACAAGTCGGGTCAGGCGGCCCAACAAACCTTTTTGAAACTTGCGTATAATTCTGAAAATCACGACCACCCTCGGCATCATCGGCATCGTCGGTATCATCCCAATTGGAAGAGAAACCTGTTGAGCGATCCGATTACTCTGTTCTGCAAAATCAAAACACTAACGGCGGGGTACTTTGGTTTGGGTTTCGTCTTTGTCCAGCACAAATTTGGCACAGTTAGGGCAAATGCTGGCCCGGTAGCGAATAGTTACGCCGCACCAGGGACAGTCTTTATACTTAGGTTGAGTGCGATACTGTACTAACCCGATCACCAGCCATGCTACAGTGCATAAACCGGCGACTACCAATAAAAAAGTTATAATTTTGTTTCTCCCCGAAAATTACCAATAACAAACCCTAGCCAGACCGCTAACAGTTGTCAGTAGTCTGGCTAGCCATTTTACCATATTCCGCTACTTTGCGCCTGTTTCGGGGCTTTAAGGTTGTAACGCCTTTATCCTGCGCCCTTGTCGCCACCAAAATTGCACTGCCTTTAAGGGCAAACGGGTGCTTTAACGCTGGCTGTTGCGGCTCAGGATCGGCTTTTTGCTGACGGTTGGCTCTGGTTCTAGCTTGTCCTCCTGCATCATCCGGCGCAGTTCGACCAGTTGATCGCGCAACTGAGCCGCCAACTCGAAGTTAAGAGCTTTTGCCGCCGCCCGCATCTGGCTCTCGATGTCCTTCACCAGCCGCATCATTTCGTCTCTGGGTAACGCACCCGGCAGCGATTGAGCCGCATCTGCCGCCGTATCCTCGGCGTTGACAATATACTCACCACGCGATTCGGCGACGGCCCGTACCCGGTCGGTGATGTCCTTGATTTCCTTGACGATGGACGCCGGTTCGATCCCGTGAGCCTGGTTATGTTCCATCTGAATTTGGCGGCGGCGGTACGTCTCGTCAATCGCTCGTTGCATCGAGCCGGTATTCCTATCGGCATACATGATCACTTTGCCTTCGAGATGCCGGGCCGCCCGCCCGATGATCTGGATCAGCGAACTGGCCGAGCGTAAATAGCCTTCTTTATCCGCATCCAGAATTGCTACCATCGAAACTTCCGGCAAGTCCAGCCCTTCCCGCAACAGGTTAATTCCGACAATCACATCGTAGATGCCCAGCCGTAAGTCGCGCAAGATTTCTACCCGTTCCAGGGTAACGATCTCGCTGTGCAGGTAGTGAGTTTTGACCCCCATTTCCAGCAAATAATCGGCTAATTCCTCGGCCATCCGCTTGGTCAGAGTCGTTACCAGCACGCGCTGGCGTTTGCGTACCCGTTCTTGCACCTCGCCCAGCAAATCGTCAATCTGGCCTTTGGTTGGCCGGACGCTGATTTCGGGGTCAATCAAACCGGTTGGTCGAATGATCTGCTCCGCGATGTCGTCCGGGCTGGTTTGCTCAAGCTCATAGGGGCCGGGTGTAGCCGAAACATAAATTGCCTGATGGATATGGTTGGCAAATTCCTCGAAGGTCAGAGGCCGATTGTCCGCCGCGCTGGGCAAGCGAAAGCCATAATCAATCAAGTTTACCTTGCGCGAACGGTCGCCTCCGTACATGCCGCGTACCTGGGGCAGCGAAATGTGCGACTCGTCAATGAACATGATGTAATCGTCCGGGAAATAGTCCAGCAGCGTCCAGGGTTGTTCACCCATTCCGCGCCGGGCCAGGTGCCGCGAGTAGTTCTCGACGCCGTTGCAATATCCGGCCTCTTCCAGCATTTCAAGGTCGTACAGAGTGCGTTGCTTGAGGCGGGCCGCTTCCAGCAACTTGCCTTCTTCCTCAAACTGAGCCAACCGTCCTTCTAGTTCGTCTCGAATATCCTGAAGGGCGGCCCGCAACTTTTCGGCACTGGTGACAAAGTGCTTGGCCGGGTAAACGTCAACTTTCGTGCGCTCCACCAGAAGTTCGCCCGTTAGCGGATCAATTTCGGTGATGCGTTCGATCTCATCGCCAAAAAGCTCGATCCGAATGGCGATTTCTTCGTAAGCCGGGTAGATTTCAAGCGTATCGCCGCGCACCCGGAAAGTTCCTCGCGTCAGGCTCATATCGTTGCGGACGTACTGAATATCTACCAGGTGGCGCAACACCCGGTCGCGCCGAACTACGTCGCCTCGCTTAAAGCTGACCACTACTTTGCCGTATTCTTCGGGCGACCCCAGACCGTAAATACACGACACCGAAGCTATAATAACTACATCTTTGCGTTCCAGCAGGGCGCGAGTAGCGGCGTGGCGTAGCTTATCTATTTCCTCGTTCACATCGGCGGTCTTTTCAACATAAGTGTCGCTACGGGCAATATAAGCTTCCGGCTGATAGTAGTCGTAATAGGATACAAAATATTCGACGGCATTATTAGGGAAGAACTCTTTAAATTCCTGGTAAAGCTGGGCAGCCAGGGTTTTGTTGTGAGCCAGGATCAGGGCCGGACGTTGAGCTTTCTCGATCACTTGAGCCATCGTAAAAGTTTTGCCGCTACCCGTCACGCCCAGCAAAATCTGGTGCTGCTTGTTCTGGTTGACTCCTTCCACCAGCTTTGCAATCGCGGTCGGCTGGTCGCCGGTCGGCTGGAAATCGGACACAATCTTAAATTCAGGCATACTTCTTCCTTTTTTTAGCAGTTAGCGATTTTCCATCAGCTCTAAGGTATCAGCGATGAAGCTCTAAAGTGCCGGTTTTGGCGGGTAATTGCTAACGGTTAGTCGCTAAGGCTAACCACTAGAAAAGCGGTTTCTTCCTTTTCCTTATACAGGCACATATTATACCAAAAAAGAGCCTGCTCTGGCCTCCTGAAGAACCTTTCCCGGCTCTACTCTTATAATACTCTATAATTCCTGACACATGTTGTCAGGAGTCTTTAGCTTCTAAGCGGTTGACCGACTTTCGGCCCGATGCTATACTTTGGCGGCTAACGGCGGGCCAATCTGCGCCGTTCTACTTCCTGGAATAGCTTTATTGAACTCAACAGCTTTAGGAACCTTGCAAGGAGAAACCCTGATTTTGTCCGACCCTTTGCCCGGTAGCGCGGCTCTTTCGACCGGCCAGGCTATATCGTCTGCTACTTCTCAAACTGCCGCCAGCCTTTCCGCTCCGCCTGATCGCTGGCGAAGGCTATACGGTTGGCTCGACCGTCATTCGGGGCGTATCCTGTTCGCGGCTCTGTGCCTGTACATCCTGGTCTTTAGCGCGGCTTCTTCCTATAAATACGAAACTTACCAGACTGGCTACGATCAGGTTTACTTCGAGCAACCGCTCTGGAATACTTCCGAAGGCCGCTTTATGGAGCAGAGTGATTTTGCCTATTCCACCAGTGCTTTTGCGGTAGACTGGATGCCGATCTTAACTCTGTTTGTGCCGCTCTACTGGTTGCTGCCTACGCCTCACACTCTCTTCTTTATCGAAACGGTTATCCTGGCTTTGGGCGCCTTGCCGGTTTTCTGGCTGGCCCGCGACAAGTTTAAAAGTCGCCCGGTCGGGTTGGCTTTTGCGGCGGTCTATTTGCTCAACCCGACCCTGGAATATTTCAACTTGCTGCCGTTCAACCTGCGTGCGCCCGGTCTGGTTTGCCTTCTGTACGCCTTTTATTTTTTCGAGCGGCGGGCTGGATGGCGGTTTGCCCTGTTTGCATTGCTGGCGGTCGCCACACGCACCGAGGTTTCGCTGGTCGTGGCGATGTTTGGGGTTTATGGTTTCCTGCATCGGCGGCGTATCCCGCTTCGATTGTGGCTGCCGCCCCTGGTGTTGGCTCCGCTTTATTTTGTGGTGATTTTCAGTTTCATCTTGCCCGCCTTTATCACGCCCGGCATAATGGTAGTGCCGCCCGAAGTCGGACCGATCCAAATTTCGCCCGCCCAACGCGCCTATATTTTCAATACCGATACGATTATTTCGACTACCTACGGCGACCTGGGCAAGAATTTGCCTGAAGTTGTGCTTAACACCCTGAAAGACCCGCTCAAGACAGCCCAGCGAGTTTTCATGGTCAAAAAGGCGATTTACCTGGGCTTGATGCTGCTGCCGTTCGCCTTCTTGCCTCTGCTCAGTCCGTCAATCCTGCTGTTCGCGCTACCCATCGTAGCGATCAACCTGCTCAGTTCGCGGGCCACTCAGTTCGACTTTCGCAGCCACTACTCGGCCCTTTTGCTTTTTCCTCTGATCGTTGGGGCGATTTATGGCAGTGCGAATCTTATTCGCTGGCTGGAAGCCAGAGGTGGATGGTCAAGATCGAGGCTGGGAGGTCAGGCGGAAGTTCGTAAGCCGCCGGAGTCGGAAGCTGTTCCACCCGGCCCTCGATCTTCGGTCCTCGCTTTCCCCACTCGGTCTGTTCTAACGGTGACCCTTCTCCTGCTGGCTTTCGGGCTGGCCGCCCAGATAATCGAACGCAACCCCTTGCCGGGCGTAGTGTTGTTTGCTGAAAAGAAAGCGGTGGTAGAACCGACTAACGCTCTGCTCAAGCGTGTTCCTGCCGAAGCTTCGGTTGCCAGCACTTCTTTCCTGGGGCCACATCTTCTGCCGCGCCGCTACAGCTACCCTTTCCCTCTGGCTCTTTATAGCCCACCCTTGCAAGCCGTGCAGTATATCGTGGTAGACACGAATGCAACTGCCCTTTACGACAAAGCTAACGGAGCGGTTTTCGACGGAATGCGCCCGATTGATTGGCTGAGGCAAACAAAGGATTACGAACTGGTTGATCGGGTAGTCGTCAAGGGCCAGAAAGACCGCGAAGGTTCTCTACCGCGTGAGATTCAGGTCTGGAAGCGACGCTCTAACTAGGCTCAAAGCTAAAATACTCAAAAATTGTGTAAAAATTTCACAAAAATAAAAACCTGATTGACCGCTAGAACGCCAGGTCTTTGCTTAATAAAGTATCTTTGACGAGGTGAATTGTCCGCTCAAGGAGCTTTGTGTAAGGAGGAGAAATAAAGAGGCCAGCCTCTCACGTCCGCAAGGACATAAGAGGTTGGCCTCTTTATTTCTCTTTATTTCAGTTTAATTTACCCGCACCTTACTAGGTTCGCTGTGTTTCGCCTGGACAGGTGTAACAGCTAGTTCGAGCTTGAGGCGTCCGGCTCGTTTGACATAACTACGAGCAGCCCATAGGCCGGAGATGATTGGCAGAGCTACATAAAAGCCCACTACAAACGGAATTGCTTCCGGCGCAAGTAGAGCCAGAAGACCCCACAGGCTGACCCAGAAGACCGTTTGCCAGATTACAAACAGGAACATTGCCATTGCCGGACGACGGCTCCAGAACCAGCCTACGCCCAGGAAAGCGCACCAGCCGAAGATTGTCTCGATGGCGGCAATTGCAAACGGGTTTATGTTTAGCAGGCGGCGGGCCGGTACTACATAGGCCGTAGACCGGGCGACGTGCCGCTCTACTACGTTATCCGAACCACTGTCGGCGGCGTAAACGGGAGCAGAACTGCTATCCGCCGTGCCCTCACCCACTCTCCGTCCTCGATTTTGTTGGGCCTCTTCCTGCGCGGCCTCGATAGTTGCTGCCGGGATATTCAGGGCCAGCACATAGTTCCAGGTGCGGCCCACGCTCCGGCCCACTGCTCCGGTCGAAGCGGCCAGGTGATTGGCTCCTATCGTAGCAAAGATGTTGATGAAATAGCCGATGTAGGAGACGCCTACAATCGCGTAGAGAGCCATCAAAATCCAGTCGTGCCAGCCACCCGTAACCTGCTGGCGGGCCTGAGCAAAGTTGTAACCTTCGCGGATCAAAATGCCTTCGCGGATACCGAGGTAGATCAGGCTAACATAAAGCACGCTCACGCCGATAGCGACCGAGGTAAGCGAGAATTTTGCCAGCCGGTGACTGAAAAGCGGGCGTTCGGCCATACGCGGCACGACGTACAGACCCAGCGACATCAGCGTGAGCGTAACGACGCCGACGATGTTGACCTGAGCGTGCGACATCGGCAGGATCAGTTCACCTGCTTCGCGGGCCTCTTCCAGCCAGCGCGAAGTTGAAGGCAGAATTTGGAGAATACCCTGAGTCGAACTGACAAACAGAAAGAAAGCCGAAATTCCCAGGAAGACCGCCAGATAGCGTTCGATTTGTTTACCCAGCCCGGCTTTGAGAGTCAAGAGTACGTTGGCGATGAAAGTCCAGATGCCAACAGCCATGAGGCTACCCATTATGGCAATCGGTAGAGGATGCCAGATGCCCATGCTGTCGCGGGCGGCCTGGGCCGTAATGCCCTGTGAAATTACTTTGTCGCCTTCGATAAAGCCGAGCGTAATCAGGGTTAGCCAGAAGCCAAAGACTCCCAGAAAGAGGCTGAAGAAAGAGAAATTTGCCAGCCGCACCGAATGAATCGGATGGCCGACCAGTCTCGGCAAGAAATAGTAAACAAAGCCCATAAAGGCAAACACGACTCCGCCGACCAAATTCATGTGGGCGTGCGAGGCCGGGTCAATCAGCTGGCCCGCCGCCCCGGTCTTGTAGAGCCAGTCCAGCGACCAGGGCAGCACCTGATAGACTCCTTGCATCGTCCCCAGCAAGAGAGCGACCGCCGCGACGAGGTGAAACTTGGCCGAAAACTTTTCCAGATTATTGCCACTGCGTCGGCCCTGCCAGATCGTTAGCACCACGTTTGCGACATAAAGCCAATAGCCGATCCCCATCGAAGAAGCGGTCAGGGCTTCGGGAAATTTGTGCCAGAAGCCGACTATATCCTTAGCCTGTTCGTAAGTGTAGCCCTGGTGAACTAACTGCCCCTCGGCAAAGCCAATCGGGATAAGGGCGCAGTAAAAGCCGCAGACACCGATAGCGGTAAACCAGAAAGAAACATTGCACAGGGTGCGGCTGTACATCGGGCGTTGCACAATGCGCGGCAACACATAGTAGGTCAAACCTGCTATGGCAATCGTGCCGCCTAACACGACATTAATATGAGTCAGACCCAGGTTTGTGATCAGGTGTCCGCCGTAGTCGGCATCCCGCAACCAATCGGAGATACCGGGGATGCGCTGGACTACGCCGTGGATTGCCGCCAGACCGAGAGCGATAGCCTGGATTACAATAAATTTGATCAGGATCGAGTCGTCCGAAAGATAGCCACCGTCCGGCCCGACGTTATTAGTGTTATAAATTACGCGCTTTGGATTGGGAATTTGGGGTTTCGCCTCAGACCTTCTTAACACTGTTGCCATTGTTTTGTTTGTCCTGCTTCTAGCATTTCTATCATGCTCAATAGGGGTAGGCTTATTTATCTATTCGTAGTAAGGTTTGAGCAGAGCCGCTGAAACTACCCCCAGGCTTTGTACATTTTACTTGCGGGCCGCCAATTCGCTGCTTTCGCTGGGCTGGCCGGTCGTTTCGGTCGGGGCTGGCACGGGCGGTTCTAACTCGGCTACCGGGGTGGGAAAAACTTCGCCCTTACGCCCGACCAGAACTACAATCGTGCCGACTGCCGCCAGGATGCCGACCCACAAAAGCCAATCCCAGTTGACGCCCGCGCCTTTGCCCTCGGCGGCTCCAATGTTCACCCGGTATTTAAGGGCCTGGCTATTCAAGGAGGGGCCGTCCAGTTGGATGTACCAGTGACCGTCGACCCCAAACTGCACCTCTGTGCCGTATTCGCCGGGTTGCCCGGTGGCGATCAGAGGCAGAGGGCCAATGTTAGGTGTGCGCGGGCCGTTGTGTTCTTTTTTGACCTGCCCGCTATAATCGCGGACGGCGGTCAGTTTAAGGTTCAGGCCGCTAACCGGCTTTCCAGCAGAGTCTACTACCAGGAAGCGGAAGGGCAGACGGGTTTCGGCGTCGTGATTGCCCTCGGCCTGGGGGCTGATGAACTGGATAGTGTAACCGGCGGCACTCTGGACACGGGGCGGGTCTGCCGAATCTTCGGCTCGCGCAACCGTTCCAAAAGCGCAGGAGACAAGCAGAGCCAGCGTCAGAGCTAACAGGCTTCGCCAGCCCAGGCCGCCCCCTGATCGAGCCGTGTTTAATGCGTATTTCATCTTGATCTTGCTTCCTAGCTCTTACTTACCCGGCTCGACAACCGTAAAATAAGCGTAATAACGCCCGCCAAACATCCCCCCGGAGGGTGCGTCAATACTATATTGACCGACCGGCCACGCGCCGCTATTGGGTGATACGGTGAGGGTGTAGAACTTGTCGTCGCGGAGGTATTTGCTCTGCCGGGTGTAGCCGCCTTCGACTTCCCGGCTCTTTTGCGGCCCATTCAGGTAGGTAACGTAGTAGTATTCCGGCACTTCGAGTTGCTTGGTAGTGAAGATAATCTTGAAGCCTTTTCCGGCAGGTAGCTGGGTAATCTCGCGCTGGTCGTAATCGCCCGGTTGCGTGACCACAATCAATTCACGGTAAGTAGCTTCGCCGTCTACCTGCAAATAGATTTTGTCCTGGTAAAGCTTATCGTTGACCACGAAAGGTTGGAGATACGGCTCGTTGATACTTACAAACAACATTAAAAAGCTGAATAGAACCATCACCAGAAACATCGTGCCTACCAGTACAAAAGCGGCGCGTCCGGCTATGAAGCCGACTTTGTTCTCGCGCCCGCCATACAGCAGACCTTTCTTTTTAGGTTTGCTGACGCTGGTATTTGAAGCGGTGATACCATGCGATTCGGGCTGACCTTCGCCTTCGCCCAGTTCAGGCTTATTTAATACTTCCATTTAGCTTAACACCCTGCGGGGTTTACGATTGAGTGAGCAGTCGCAAACCGTAAATTTACTACTAGACTTTCAAATACACTGCAACGCTCTTCTCGAAGAAAAGAAGGAGAGTTGTAACCCGTACCTGACCCTGTTGATTTAGCCGATTGCTTCGTAGACCATCACCGTAATTGGTTCTGCCTCGGTGGATAGCTGCGCTTCCAGTTCACGGATAGTCGGCTGTTTAGCATAGGTCTGTAAATCTTCCATCGTAGACCATTCGGTAAAAATGGTGAAGACTACTTTGCCGCTGGCGTTGACCGAACGCCATACCGCGGTCTGGATCAAGCCGTTCATAGCCTGCGAAATATACTTGCGGCCACCGATTAGCGCGTTGTAAACGAGTTTACCTGGCTTTAGTTCTTCCGCATCTTCCCGCGACATCGAAACCGTAGTAGTACGAATAAAGGCCATTTCTTTACCGTCTCCTCTTAACGAGCAACCACGCTACTTGGCGAAATGGTTGCCCAATATGATATTTACAAAGGTGTTCCCGATCCCAAAGAAGATCAGCGCGTTGACGATGATAAAGAAAGCGACGATGCCCATGATCAAAAGCAACATCTTGGGTAAGCCGTTATCCTGGGCTTCACGCGGCTCAGTGGTAGCCGAAACGTTTTCTTCGGGCAGTTCGATCATTTCTTTGATATGCTGAAAACGACTGGCACTACTCCTGTCCAATGAGCGTTTAGGCGTCGAATCCTGTTCGGTCTGTTCCATTTTTCTTTTTTACCTTTTCCCTCTACTCATCACTTTACCGGCCAGGCGGACACCCGACTAAGAATATACGGCTCACCTGATCTGATCTAATACTGCGTGCCGTTAATGATCGCTACGACGACATAGGCTGCGATAGCGATAAATGCCGCCGCATAGACCACTATCAAAAAAGGTGGAATTCTACCGTAGCCAGCCTGTACCGTCCCGGCAAAATCCTCGGCGGTACGCTCGAACGGTACATTATTTTCTCGTTTGCTGCGCCCACTCCGCGCCCACAACCAGATCAGTAAGATCATAAAAAGGGCCATGCCGATTAAAATGGCGTCAATCGCCCAGTTTTCCTGCCAGGGCTTGACAATATTGGGTGTATCGCCCTGAGCCTGAGCAATTGGCCACACCAGGCTTAATAATGTATTTTGCATAAGATGAACTCTCCTTTAGGTCTCGGCTAGGCTTCGGTCAGGGCGTACTGGTCAAGCTCGTCGCCATCTTCGTCGGTCAGAGCCATTTGCAACATCTGGCGTTTAATTTGTTCCGGGTTGTGGAATTCGCCGTTGTGCCAGCTTATCATTACCATAATGCCGGTAAAGACCATAAAACCGACCGCGACCACCAGCATAATATCGGCACTGGCGTATTCGTCGCCGCCAACGCCATCATGGGCGAAAGCGGGCAAAGCCAGCACCAGGGTCAGAGCCAGAGCCGCCAGGGTCGAAAAGGTTACTTTACGTTTCGTCATTTGCTACCTCTCCTGTCGTTCCAGGTTCTAAGTTCTGAAGCCTTCGCAGTAGGCAGGATTTCTTACCGGGAACTTAGAACCTGGAACTCAGCATTTTTTACTTCGTTGGAGCCGGGGTCGCTCCCGGCGCACTGTTGTCAGAGCGTGGTGTCGTGTCGGGCTGGGACGACGGTGTAGCCGCTTTGGGTGTCGCCACGGTTGCGCCGTTATCACCCGGTGTCGGAGTGATGTCCTTCTGGCTGCGCTGCTGCTCCTGCGGACTGCCGTTCTGAGGCTGGCCCAGGTTCTTGCCGTACTGGAAATCCTCGGTAGACTGATCGTAAGGAGCGGGTGCTGGCCCGGCCAGACCGCCGCGCACGACCATACTCGGATCGAGCTTGTCATCGGCTACCTTCAAGCCACCGTTCGGGATCGTCCGTACAAAGTTGATTACATCCCAGATGTCTTGCACCGCCAGATAATCGCCCCAGGCGGGCATCGCACTGCCGGGCAAACCGAACAGCAAGAAGTGATAATACTGACCTTCGCTGTGCTGCTTTTGCACTTCAGCGTTGGTGAAATTGAACGGCTTAGGTTCGAGATATTCCGACGCCGGGCCATTACCTGCTCCGCCGGAACCGTGGCAACCGATGCAGTTAGTGATGTAAATCTGCTTGCCGTGCAAAAGGCTGCGCTGTGTCGTCGGAACCGCACTGCGCGTATTTACCCAGGTTGGAGGCACCAGCGTTTTAAGATAATCCAGGTGCGACTGAGCGTAAGGCACATCCGCTCCGGCAGTCTTGCTGCCGCCCTGCCCTTGCAAACTCGTAATCAGTTCGGCTTTCTGGGTCTTTTGAACGTTGGTGCGAGCATCGGCGGCTTTTTGACCCAGGCTCTGCACGTAGGTGATCAGCTTTGTCACCTCGTCATCGGACAGGAAGCTAAACTGCGGCATAATCGAGTTCAGGCTGGTATAGCGTGGGTTCTTAAAGTGCGCCCGGTGCCAATCGTCGGGATGCACACCGCCTTCCTGCGAGAGGTCGGGGCCGGTGCGTTCGGTTCCCAAAAGGACGGTCTTTTGGAACACATAGTCACCCGCCTGGGCTACGCGCAGAGCTTTCGAGCCACCCGCCGAAGTCCAGTCCTGGGGTCGCACGTATTGGCTATGGCAGTACATACAGCCGTTGCTCATATAAATCTGTCGGCCCTCTTCCTCCGTGGCAGTCAGGGGGCGGGCGATATTGGAGGGTTCGGGCTGAAAGGTCAGGGTCGAAAGCCCTAGCGTCATCATCACCGTAGCGAGGACGATCAGGGCGGCCCCGGCCAATATCGTGCCAAACGTCATCTTCATAGTGAGTCCTCTAGCTTACCTTTCTGAGGGCTACTTTGGCGTAGTGGGTGCTACCGGCAGGTACTTATTAGCATTGTCAACCGAATTAAGGCTGGCAAAGACCAGCACGCCGAACACGAACGCCACGAACAAAAAGACCAGGATAACCAGAATAAGCTCGATAGTATTGCGTTGCGGCTTGGCCTGGAAGTTACGCGGGTCGTATTTTTCTTGCAACGTACCTTGCGGCACGATTTCAGGTTGCTGCGCCATCTCTCTCTCCAAGTTCTGAATTCTAGTTCTACCTGTGGGGTGCAGGGTAGAGACACCTATCGAATTGAGTGTCACTCTACCCTGCTTCCCGCCGTTCCTTAGCTGCCGACTTCCGCGAGCGACTGGGGCATCTGCGCTTCCATTCGTGGGCCGCTTCGGACTGTTTTATAGATGTTGTAAGCCTGAATGTAAGCTCCGATCACGACCATCGAGCCGCCAAAGGCCCGCACCGCGAAGTAAGGCTTAAGGTCCTGGACAGTTTTGTAGACTGGCTCACCTCGTAGCCATTCGGCCCCCTGGATCAAGCCTACAATCTGGAGCGAGATCATGATTAGAAGGAAGCCGCTTACGACCAGCCAGAACTGAATTTCGGCCAGGCCGGGGCTGTAAATGCGTCGTTTGAGCGTGACCGGAATGATGTAGTAAATCGCTCCCATTACCCAGGTAGTCATCGTGCCGAGCAGGGCCAGGTGAGCGTGACCGACGATCCAGTTGGTGAAGTGGATCAGGCGGTTAAAGCTCTGGACAGCCTGGAACGGCCCCTGGATACAGGTTATAAAGTAGAAGACTGTTCCTACAAGCACAAACTTCAGCGGTAACGAAGCGTAAAGCCGCCCCCAGTTACCTCGCATGGTCATCCAGATGTTGGTCAGGAAGGTTAGCACCGGGATAAACAGACCAATCGAACCCATCGTGGCGATTACTTTCAGGTAGCCCGGAGTAGGGGTCGAAAGAATATGGTGCTGCCCGACCATCGAGTAGAAAAGCGAGATAGACCAGAAGCCGATCATGGACATGATATGGCTGTAAACCGGCGTCTTAGTGATAACCGGCACGAGATAGTACACAAGCGCTACGCCACCGGTAGTGAACCACAGCCCTAAGATATTGTGGCCGTAGAACCAGTTCCAGGTGGCGTCGTTGATGCCGGTGAGCGAACCGCTAAAGGCGTTCTGGCCGCTAGGAGTGTTCGGGCTACCGACGAGCGGCGACCAGACCACGTTACCGATGGTGTAGACAATCGGTAGCCAGATCACCGAACCCATGATGTACCACAGGCTGACATAGAGGCGTTTTTCCTGGCGGCGGGCAATTGTCATCAGGATATTGAAGGCGTTGATCACCAGCACGATAATGACGAAAACATCCAACGGCCAGATCATTTCGGCGTATTCGCGGGCCTGGGTGAAACCGGCCATCAGGGTCAGTACCATCAAGATGCCGACAATGTTCCACAGCCACATCGTGATCTTGGAGAGGTTTTCGCTCCAAAGCGGACGCCCGCACAGTTTGGGAACGATGTAGTTGAACGCGCCGATATAGGCCATCGAGAGCCAGAAAAAGGTCACGCTATTGACGTGAATCGGGCGCAGTCGGCCAAATTCGAGATAGGAGATACCGCCCAAAAAGTCCGGCGAAACCATTTCCGCCGCCGCGATCAGGGCGAAAGAAGTGCCGACGGCCAGCCAGATCACCGCGCTATATATCCAGGCGCGGGCCGCACTATACTCTTCAGCAGCGTACATCTTTAGATACCTTCCTAAGTCCTAAGTAAAAAATTAATTGTCACCAACAACTTCCGGGCCTCTTTGCCAACTCTCGACTAGCTCAGGCCGAGTAAGCAAGAGAACTCCGGCCAGGGCGAACAAATACTGGTTCGAGATATTGAACAGGTAGCCTCCGCAAAAGATCAAGAGCAGTCCAAAAGCTGCCGACCGCTCGAAGCGGCCCTGGCGCAGATGGCCTAAATTGTAAAAGACCGTATAGAGCAAGAAAAACAGCGCAATTACATACAGGGCCAGCGGCAATTGCATCGTGTAACCTAGCGCGTAGAGTCCTAAAATCGGCACTATATCCGACTCGGCCACGGTCAGAAAAGTCAGGCCCACGAACGCGGCGGTCAGGACAAAGGCTCCGACAAAAGCAGGCCAGTTACGAACCAGCGACCGCACGGGATGGGCCTGGCCGCCCCCGTACAGGAGGTAAAGCACGATCCCGTTGACCAGCACCAGAGCTTCACCCGCCACAACCATTGGAATGTAGGCATCCCGTAATTCTGCCGAATTCGTAAGCGGTACAAGATAATCC
Organism: Chloroflexia bacterium; assembly: GCA_038206175.1. Classification (GTDB taxonomy): domain Bacteria; phylum Chloroflexota; class Chloroflexia; order Chloroheliales; family Chloroheliaceae; genus 54-19. The sequence goes on along the minus strand of JBBRBE010000001.1, from coordinate 69,887 downwards.
AGCCCGATTTTAGCGACAAGCTGGATCACGTAAGCTCCGGTCATCAGACCGATAAAAAGCCGCGCTAAGGGATGGCGGTGGCCTTGCCAGTAATCCACCGCCAGAGCCACAAACGCCACGATCAGAGCCAACCGCAGGAATAACGACAGTAGCGGCACCTCGCTCTTTGGGAAGAGTTGCACGAAAGCAATCGTCAGAGCGATCCCGGTAGCTAAGATTGCCAGCGTCAAGGGTCTGGAACGGTTAAAGGCTTGCCCTTTCGAGCTTTCCCGCTGTCCGAAGCGGCCCATCCCGCGCAACCGCCCAACCGCCATTACCAGGAAGGCCACCCCCAGGATAACCGCCACATTTAGCATGATCCGGCCCAGGTTGCTGCCGATTGTGTAGACGGTTTGAAAGACCGTACTGGTTTTTGGGATAAAGACCCCGATCCGCGAGAAGGTACGCCACAGCACCAGTTCTAGCACTGCCGAAATTGCCAGCCCGACCAGCACCCATTTGAACAGGTTCCGCCCGCCGACTGCCGCTTTCGCTGGCGTTACTTTAGCCTCGCGGCTTTTGGTAGTCTTCCTAATTTGTTCCAAATTTACTGCCATTCAAAACTTATTTCGCCCCGCTCGGTTGCGAACAATCCGCCGGGCGTTTGCCGCCAGGAAGTTTGCTGACATCCGGGAAAATCTTTTCGTCGCAGAACGGGTCGTCCAAAATCTTGTCCGAACCACTCGGTACAGGGCCGGTGTAACCTCCGGAGGAGTTTTTGCCGTAGTTCGGGTCGAATTGGAGCATGAGATCGGGCGTTAGCTTCTCGTCCGTTACTACCAGACCACCTTTCGGGATAGTCCGCAGGAAGTTGATCAAGTCCCAGATGTCCTGCACCGTCAGGTAATCGCCCCAGGCGGGCCTCGAAGTGCCGGGCAAGCCAAAGAGCAAATACTGGTAATACTGGCCGTCGCTGGCGGCCAGTTGCAGTTCAAGACGCTGGAAGTTAGCCGGGTCGGGCTTCATGTAAGCCGAGGCCGGGCCGCGACTATCGCCATATTGACCGTGGCAACCGATGCAGTTGGTAATATAGATTTGCTTACCGTGCAAGAGGCTGCGCTGCGTCGGTGGAACTGCGCTCTTGAGGTCGCGCCAGCTTTCCGGCACCATACTCTTGATCTGCACCAGATGAGCTTCGTAGCTCTCATCCCAGGATTTCAGGACTTCCTTCTGCTTCTCCTCCAAAAGGGTCGTGCGGGCGTCGGCGGCTTTCTGGCCCAGGCTCTGCACGTAAGCAATCAGGTCTTCCAGTTCGCGGCCCTGAATGTAGGAGAATTGCGGCATAATGGAATTTGGACTGGTAAAGCGCGGGTTAGCAAAGTGCGCCCGGTGCCAATCGTCGGGATGCACGCCACCCTCCTGCGACAGGTCGGGGCCGGTGCGTTCGGTTCCTAAAAGGACGGTTTTCTGAAACACATAGTCGCCCGCCTGGGCTACGCGGGCCGCTCGTGCGCCCCCGGCAGCGTTCCAGTCTTGCGGCCTGGTGTACTGGCTATGGCAGTACATACAACCATTGCCCATATAAATCTGACGGCCACGTTCTTCCTGAACAGTCAGAGGCCGGGCGATATTGGACGGCTCCGGCTGGAAAGTCAGAGTCGAGAGGCCCAGAGTCATAAAGACCGTTGCTATTACGATAAGTGCGGCTCCGGCGAGAATCGTGCCGAAGGTCATTTTCATGCCCGCTTCCTCCTAGACTAGAGACAAAGTGTGTCGCCAAACCCTTGACCGACTACCGCGAAGGTAGCCCGGCTGTTCGGCTGGGCAAAAAAGGTGAAACTGTTTGGTTGTACTAAGACTTTGCCGGAACGCTAGCGAAGTTAATTCGTTCGCTATTTAGATTGGAAACGTTGATGTCGCTTGTTTCCCCGATTAGCAAGATGTAACTGGCCTCATTATAAGCTGCCTGTGCCGAATTGTCAGCCCGATTCAGGTTGAGAAAGGTTAAGAATGGTTAATTCGTTTAGGGCCGGTGAAAAAAAGAGGAAGAGATTGACAAAACTAATTATACTGCTATAACTTATTACATAAGACCCGGTTACAATAAAGGCAGGTTCTAGCAGATGCGCTTTGGTAAACGAAGCTTCAAAGTCTTTCTGGTGACAATAATAGTAGCAGGCTGTGGCGGCGGGTTAGCCTGGTTGCTGTACCTCAACAGCAACTACCATCGCTTGCCGCCCTACGTAGCCGGTTCTTCTCCCGCCAGAGATTATTATCAGGAAGCGACTCCCCTGGCGGATAGCCGCAATTCGGTTGCGCCCACCGTTACTACCCTGTCCGCCCGCAAACTGGCTCCGACTGCCGATGCCGCTAACTTTGGCCCGACCGCCAGCATTCCCACAGCTTTAAATCCTTCCGAGGGGACGGTAGATTGGCACTATATTGACCCGGAAACCCAAAAAGCGATTAAAACTTTGCTGTCCAGTAATTCGCCGGTCAAAGGCGGAGCGGCGGTGCTGGTTCCTCCGGCAGATTTTCAAAGCGGTCTGTACAACCCGCTCGGCCCGCCTTCGATCAGCCTGACAACTTTTGAATACTTTCTCCGCCAGGATAATAGCCCGGCCTGGCCCGAAGCGGCAACAATGTACCAGGCTTGTTTGCAACTCTATTGCGACCCGGCCCTGGCCCTGGCTTTCTTTCAGCACGAATCTTCCATGGGCAAGCAAGGAGCGGCGGCTCAAAATAAGTCTCTGGGTAATATTCGCTGCGTGCCGGGTGCCCAGTGCCGGGCAACCGAAAGCAACGGCAGTTTCAAGGTTTACTCGTCCTGGACGGATGGCATGATTGACTGGGTAATTCTCATGCGTGAAAGTTACGCCCGCAAATGGAACCTCTATTCTCTGGAACAGATCGTCCCGCGCTATGCTCCTTCCTCGGATAACAATGACCCGAACGGTTACATTAACACGATCAAGAAACTGGTAGATAAATACCGCCAGTTCCGCCGCTAAGCGATTACCATTTTCGATAGCCCTTCATCTATTCGTTTTGACAAAGCTGATAGACTAACTTATATAAGCAGATAGCTAATAATCTGATCCGCTACATTACCGATGATACCCTGGCTCAGGCCCAGAAGCTTCTATCCGAGGCCGACTCGGTGGGGCAGCAACGCATGCGCCAGTTACACAATGGCGACCGCAGCAAGCTGGAAGTCAGTCCCATCCTGTGGGCCGGAATCGGCTTGGTGCGAAGTGGGGTGGGGACGGTTCTGGTGGGCGACCCTGAGACAGTCGCGGCCCGGATGCTCGAATACGCGGCCCTGGGGATTGATACTTTTATTATGTCGGGATACCCCCACCTGGAAGAGGCTTATCGTTTTGCCGAACTGGTTTTCCCTTACCTGCCGCTAGAGGGCCGGGTTGCTCCGGCGGTTGGTGGCCCAGTAGGGGAAAGCGTGGCCGAGCGGCATATTTCGCCGACCTCGCTGGCTCATCTGGCCGGTGGCATGACCCGCCAGACGAATTAAACGGCTGTATAGGCGAACTTTATCTTTTACAGGGGCTATTTAGCGGCCTTCCGGGGCTAAGCTTTCAGGCCACAATCAGGCGGGATCGGATTTTGATTGATTTCGCACGATTATGGCCTTGAATTTAATTTGATAAACCGGCATCCACGGTGATGATCTGGCGGGTGATGCTGCCGTTCTTTGCCAGCATTACGTAAGCTGCCGCCGTATCGTCCAGTTCGGTTTTTCTTTTGAGCAGGGCGGCCTGGGTAATTTCTTTAATACGTTCTTCGCCAAATTTAGCTCCCCAGCGCGTCAGCAAAAAGCCCGGTGCGACGGCGTTTACCTGGATTTCCGGGGCCAGCGCGACCGCCAGACATTTGGTTAGGTGGATCAGGGCGGCTTTGGAGACGGCGTAGGGCATACTGCTGCCAATTGGTTGCAAACCTGCTATCGAGGCGGTATTGATAATCTGCCCGCCGCCGTTGCGCCGCATCAGCGGAGCGACTGCCTGGGCTGCAAAAAAGACTGCTTTGGTATTCACGGCGAAAAGCTCGTCCCAATCCTCTTCTTTCAAAGCATCCAGATCGCTCATAGGCACAAAGCGGGTCGTTCCGGCGTTGTTGATCAACAGATCGAGCCGCCCGAAAGTCCGGTCTACCTCCTCGATCATGGTTCTTATCTGGGCCGGAACTGACACGTCCGCCTGAAATGCCTTCGCTTCGACCCCCATTTCCAGCAATTCGGCTACTGTCTCCTGGGCTTCTTCTTGCGACCGGGAATAGCTGATAGCGATCTTCATACCCTCGCGGGCCAGTTGGAGGGAAATCTCGCGGCCAAGCCCGGTGCCGCCGCCGGTAATCAAAGCGACTTTGCCCTGTAACTCCATTTTGTCTCTCCTCAACTCAAATCTCAATTTATAACCACTTCGGGGTAAACAGCCTTTTTTGTAAGGCTGTATTCATTTTACAGGGTCGTATTCAGCGTCACCGCCTGACCTGTGCGGGCCGACTGATAGATTGCCAGGATTATTTCGAGCGGACGCCGGGCCTCTGCTCCGTCAATTGCGGGTCGGGTGTCGTGCTGGATCGCCGCCAGGAAATCGGCTACCTGCAAGCTGTGGGCGGAATTGCCGATAGCTGCCGGGTTTGCCGCTCCGCCTGCGCCCGCGGGACCTGGTTCGACTGTTTTTGCCAGGCGGTCGCTGAAGCCATAATCGCCCACCTCGCCCAGTTCGGCCCGACGATAATAAGTTTTGAGTAGATCGGCTTCGATGATGGCCGTAGCGTTCCGGCCATGCAGTTCGAGGCGTTCGGGCAGGCCCGGATAGATCGAAGTGCTGCCGGTGATCGTTCCCATCGCGCCGTCGGCAAACTCTAAAATCGCCAGGCCCAAATCTTCGACCTCGATCTCGTGAGTGCGGGTCAGCGTCGCCGCTCTGACCTGCACGACTGGCCCCATCAGCCATTGCAGTAGGTCAATATAGTGAATACCCTGGTTCATCAAGGCGCCGCCGCCATCGAGTGTCCAGGTGCCGCGCCACTGGCCGCTATTGTAGTATTCCTGGGTACGATACCACTTGATTACAGCCTGTCCCAGCACCATTGGCCCGAACTCGCCGCTTTCAATCGCCTGCTTGATTTTCAGTACATCCGGGGCGAAACGGTGCTGGCTTATTACGCCCAGCTTGACTCCGGCCCGGTTGCAAGTTTCTATCAGACGGTCGGCAGCCTGGAGCGAAACTTCTAAAGGCTTTTCGACCAAGACGTGCTTGCCCGCCGTGGCAATTTGCATCCCGACCGAGGCGTGCAGGCCGCTTGGCACGCATACACTGGCGGCCCGTAAACCGGGCAGGGCTAGAAAAGCGGCCAGATCGCTATAATGCGGCACGCCGAAACGTTCGCCCAGGTGGGCAGCGCGAATTGCGTCGGTATCGCAGACCGCAACTAACTCTGCCCCCGGCGTTGCTAGAATTGCCTCGCAATGGGTCGGGCCGATCACTCCTGCGCCGACCACGCCAAACCCAACCGTTTCAGCCATAATGCCTCTCCCTCGCTAAAAGGCTAAATTTCATCCACCGTGCTGTAAAGCCGGTAAACTCTTTCGATATTTTCCATCGCGCTCTCTCCCAACGAGTTTAGCAACCCCAGGTGAATAATATCTACGATACCGAGCATGGCAACCCGTGCTGAAATCCGCAGGTTGCGGCGAAAGGCCGTCGGTTCGCGGGGTGTCACCACCAGTTTGATATCGGCGTAGCGGGCCAGCGAGGAACGCGGATTGCCGGTCACGACGATAGTTGTTGCGCCGTGTTGATGCGCCAGGCTTAGAGCCTGGACGGTAGCTTTCGTTTCCCCGGCGTAAGAAAAAGCCATTGCGACATCCTGGCTCGTTAGGAGTGCCGCCGAGCCGATTTGATGTGAAATATCCGGCAGCCAGTTGCACATCAGGCCCAAAGCCCAGAAGCGGTTGAAGGCATCCAGGGCGACTGCCGACGAAACGCCAATGCCATACAGATCAATTCGGCGGGCCTGGCCGATTACCTCGATTGCTTTTTCCACTTCGCCCAGGTCTAGAGTACGCAGGGTCGTTAGCAGGGCGTCAATGTTGGCACTGATCGCTTTGTTGGCGATTTCTTGCAGAGTGTCGCCCAAAGCAATGGCCGATTGTTCTAATTGAAGCGGCGAATTTACTTCCGCCGCCAACGCCAGCCGAAAATCGCGGAAGCCGGAATAGCCTAGTGACTGACTAAAATTAGACAGTGTGCCTTGACTGACCCCGATCTCTCTGGCTAATTGATCCATCGGTAGGCGCAACATCTGGCGCGGCTTTTCCAGCACGTACTGGCCGATCTGCCGTTCTGCCGGAGATAATAGCTCCAAATCCTGGCGTAGCCGGTGCATCAGATTGTGCGAAGGATTACCCAGCCCTTCTTTTTGACCGTTCGGGGTCGTTCCACCCGGCTGAACAGGCCCGGTAAAATCTGTGTTTTTATTTTCTGCTTGCTCCACCGGCTTTGACCCCTGACCTGCTTCAGCCATTATTTCGCTCTTTGAATGAATAAATCCAATTCGTTAATTATTTCCTAGCCGAAAAGTACCATGTCTATTGCGTATAAGCTTTCCTCGTATTAGAATAGGTTATCTCAACATAACTTGCAAGCCTAATTTTGCCTAAAAGCAGGCGAGGAAGACTCCCATGACAATCGTTGACGTATTTTTGTTTTTAATTCTGCTCGTACTCTTGTATATGTCCTTTTCCAACGGTGTATTAAAAGTTGCTACTGTCATAATTGGTATGTATGGCGGTTTGCAAGTGGCGGCCCTTTTTTACCAGATTTTTGGCGATCTGACCGCTAATAAGGGCGACCCAAATTCAATTACGACTAATCAGATCATCTGGTTCTTTGCATTGTGGGTGGTCTGGTCAATTATATTTACGCTGGTAGCCTGGTCATTTATTGGTACAATCCGGTTGCCTAAATGGGCTAACAACTTTGACCAGCTAGGCGGCCTGGTGCTGGGACTATTTGCCTCGGTATTTGGCATGTTGATTGTCGGGTTTGTCTTTAAGAATACGATCACGATGATCTGGTATGGCTCCGGCAGACCAAATAACTGGCTAGGTTTTCTCAAAACTAGCTTCGAGGGATCGCTTCTGATGGGAATTTTCGATGCGATCAAGGTGCTTTATCTCAATATACTTTCACCCTGGCTACCCAGCAAGGACTTGCCGGTTTTCCAGAAGAATTTATAATTTTGTCGGCTTGGATAGTTCTAAATATATCTGGCGGCAAGTAGTTTGACAGAAGATGCGTTAAAAATGCGAGACGCGTTATAAAAGAAAAAACCTCGGCCTAGAAGCCGAGGTTTTTATCTAGCTTTGGCTACTTCTTTAGGAAGGTTGGGACGAGGTAGCATCCAGGTCGCTGGGGGTAGATATATCGCTGAGGGCAGAAGCGGCTTCCTCGGCAGTATCGGGGTCGGTTGCGACGTCACCGAGGGCCAGGATGCCAACGAGTTTGCCGTTGTCAACTACCGGCAGGCGGCGAACCTGATGCTTTGCCATGAGGTCGCTAGCTTCGGCAATCGTCTGGTCTGGGCCAATCGTCACCAGCTCGGTAGACATTACTTCTTTGACCATCACTTCGTCCGGTCTGGCCCCGTCTGCGGCTACTCGTACTGCAATGTCCCGGTCGGTGATAATCCCGACTAACTGGCCGCGGTCTGTCACCGGCACCGAGCCAACGTCGCTGTCGCGCATAGCCCGCGCTGCCTGGGTGATCGAGGTGGAAGGGCTTACCATGTCTACCGAAGTTGTCATCAGGCTAGATACTTTGTCAGTTTCGTTGTAAGGGCGATTAATTCCGTTCGCCATGGCTTAAAATCTCCTTTCGGTTTCCACTGAAAAATCTTTTTACAGTATGTGAACAAGCAAGATTTGTGCCTCTAAACGTAGTTTGAAAACGATTGACAGTTAAGACTTCGGTTGACAAGGCTAGATTACCCGGCTAGAATGACTCTACCTTCTTAAAGTTTAAGGTGAAGCTAAAGAACAAAGTTTCGGGCCGGATTAAGCGGAAGATGTTTACTTCTTCTATCCTGTCCTGGTGCTAAGCGTGCGCGACCGGCTGGAATGAATGTAGTGAGCAGTTTAGAATGTGCTGGTTTGCGCTATATAACTGGTGAGAAAACTTGATGCCAACCGTTTCGGTCGTAATACCCTGCTATAATCAGGGCCAGTTCGTGGATGAGGCGGTAGATTCGGTACTGGCCGGAACTTATCGGGATTTTGAAATTATTATAGTTAACGACGGCTCGACCGACCCGACCACCAATGCCCGGCTAGCCGCCTACGACCGACCTTGTACGAGTGTCCTGCACGCCCCAAACGGCGGACTTCCGACTGCCCGCAATCGAGGGATTACTCAAGCCAGGGGCCGCTACATTTTACCTCTGGACGCCGATGACCGTATCGGGCCGGATTACCTGGCCGAGGGCGTCCGCGTGCTGGAAGCCGAGCCAAATGTGGGAATTGTCTACGCCGAGGCAGAGTTCTTTGGCGAAAAAAGCGGTCGCTGGGCTTTACCAACTTTCGAGCCAGGTCAGATGCTCCTACGTAACCTGATTTATTGTACCGCTTTCTTTCGGCGGACCGATTGGGAGACGATTGGCGGCTACAATCCTAACATGCGCTACGGCTGGGAAGACCAGGATTTCTGGTTAAGTCTGTTAGAGCTTGGCCGCGAAGTGCGTCGCCTGCCTCAGATTGGCTTCTTCTACCGTTACCGTGCCGGTGGGATGCTTGAGTCAATGACTCCCGATCAGCGAGCCTACTCTTACCGTCAGCTTTATCACAACCATCCTCAATTTTACGCCACTCATATTCCGGCTTTGCTTGATAACCTGGTCGAAGTGGAACGCGAATTTGCTCACGCCGAAGCTTATGCTCACTCGCTGGCCGCAAAGCTGGCCGAGATCGAAGCCTATGCCCGGCACGTCGAAACTGAATACCGCATAATAACCGCCCGCCCGCGTCGCTTGTGGGATAGGGCTTCGTGGGGTGCGAGGCTCAAAGGATCAAAAATAAAAGATCAGAGCCTTTAAAGTGTACCAATAAAATAAGGGGAGCAAACCGAGTTTGCTCCCCTTATTTTATTTAAGCCAGCTCAATTCAGCTAAAAGCTGTTAGCGATTGAACAAACCCGTCCGGGTAAGGGCTTCGTAGGAAATTGCGATACCCAGGACTGTAATTGCCAGGGCACTAACCGCTGGGACAAAGCGAAGCACCCGCCCAAACCGGCCTGAGCCGACTTTGAAACGGCCAAGCAGGTGGCGGGCATAAACCAGCAATATGCCCAGCAGCGTAAGCGTACCGGCCAATCCCAGGCTGAAGAAGACCACCAGGATCAGGCCAAGAGCCGTCCGGCCAAGTGCAATCGAGCTTAACATCACAACCAGAGCCGACGGACAGGGCAACAAGCCTGCCGAAATTCCAAATACCAGTAACCGTCGCCAGGTAATGTCTTTGCCGTCCATGCCTGGCGGTAAGTGTGAATGAGATTTGCCGCCATCGTGAGAGTGCATCAGCGCGGCAGGTTGATGGCCGCTTGCCGGGTGCGCGTGGACGTGATCTGCGTCATTATGCTCATGGTCATGGTCGTGGTGGTCGCCAGGGTGGGAATGAGTGTGATCGTGATCGTGATCATCAGCGTGCGAGTGGGAATGAGCTTCAGGATTATGATCGTGTTCGTGTTCGTGGTCTGATGATTGTGTGTGCGCGTATGGAGCATCCTGGGTCAGGACGTAGGCACCGGCAACATTTAAAGGACGCCCACTCTCACCCGTTACAGACAGATTTGGCTCGTTGCCCGCCAGCACCAGTTCACGTTCCTGAGTAGTTACAAGAGCATGCGTATGGTCATGGTCCTGGCTATGATCGTGGTGGTCGTTAGTATGGTCTTGAGACACACCCGCCCGCGCCGAGGCAAAACGCAGTCGAGAGCGCAAAAGAGCCAGTCCCATGATTACTACTAACAGGCCCGAAATAAAACTCAGCCAGGGATAAAGTTTTTCAGGTACAACGAACTGAGCCGCGAAGAGCGTAACTAACCCCAGCGTAAAAACCCCGATAGTATGTGTCACCGTGACCGTCAGGCCCAGGAAAACCGCGTGGAGGGCCGTCCCACGACTACCGACAAGATAAGCTCCTACAATCGTTTTGCCGTGGCCGGGCGAAAGGGCGTGAAACATCCCCAGCACAAAAGCTACCCCAAACGAGAATAGAATTACACCCCAGGTCAGGTCTTTACCCGTCACGAGGGCCGCAAAAGGATCATCACTCTTCACGACCGCCCCGTTGGACGAACCCTGGCTTTCCTCAACCTTAACGCCGGGGTCAAGCCGGAAGCTGACCTGAGCCGAAGTTACAGCCAGGGGACTTGCCAGCATATCTTCCGGGTAGCGGCGCAGTTCCTGGCTCTGATCGGTCGCAGACACGCTCGATTTTTCGAGGGCTACGCCGGTGGCGTTCCGTACTACTATTTCGCTCCAGCCGATTCGGTCGCGGTAGTTTTCGTCCCGGTAGTCCAGGCTGGCCGAATTTGAGGGCAACGCATCTGTCTCGAAGCGAACCGTCAGGCGGATCGTGTCGAGATCGCCCTGTCCTTTAGGAAAAATTAGCTCTTTCGACAAGGGCCTGAGCGTAACCGGGGAGCCGCTCACGCTCAGTTTAAGGTTGTTTTGCAATTCAGCCACCTTGCGGTCGAGATAAACTTGCCGCTCGGTTTCGCTGATCGTCTTGTCGTTGTTAGTATCAATCAGGCCGTCTTTTTCCTGCAAAGTGGGGATTTCGGCCATATCCAGCACGTAGAAAAGTCGCACACCCGCCGCCCCAATCTCAAGCCGACTGTAGCGATTAACCGTAAAATTGCCCAGAGGATGCGCCGAGGCGGTCGCGGGCAACGCCACTAGAGCCACCAGCATCAAAGCCAGCAACGCCAGGGTTAGCGTTTTCAAAGTTTTAGCGTGAGCTTTGTTTTTTTTGGCTTGCTTCGCTAATAGCGGCGCATCGGGCTTTTTCATCGGTTTATCCTGTAAATCTTGCTTATCTTAATCGGTCTTAGCTTACTTTGCAGCGACCGGCCCACCCAGTCCGGCTAGAGTTTTACGAGCTTCCGAGGCGTGCAAGAACGAGAAATTAGGGTTTATGCTCAAGGCTTTGTCCAGGTAAGTACGAGCTTCATCCGTCTGGCCGAGCTTAGAAGCAATCATTCCGGCGTGGAAGAAAGACAGTGCATCCTGAGTGCCGAGCCTTAGAGCTTTTTGGGAAGTTTCGCGGGCCGCGGCGTAATCGCCAGTTTGATAAAGCGTCCAGGCCAGCACATCGGAAGCTTTGATGCTGGGTCGCGCCGTCACCTGTTGCCGGGCATGTTCGAGCGCAAGCGGCAGGTTTTGCTGGTGGTCGGCGTCGAACAGGGCCATTTCCATGTCGGTATTTACGCCGTTTTGGGTGTAAATCTTCTGGATTGCCCGAACTAGATCGTATTGACGGCCCGCCTCGGTGGTTTTCCCGGTGGCGTTTAACATATCGCCGTACTCGATGATAAATTCAGTCAGTGGGATGCGCTGGGTAATTTTAGCGTAAAGTGAAATCGCCCCTTCTAAATCCCCTTTGGCCGCTTTGATGCGGGCGAGGCCAGCCTGACCATAAACGTAATCCGGCATCATCAAAAGAGCCTGATTGAAAGAAGCTTCCGCCTGAGCCAGGTCGTTTTTGTTAAAATAGAGCATTCCAAGCTGGTACGTAACCCAGGCCCGGTTTTCCAGGGTCGGGCCACCGGCAGCCACCGCTTCTTGCATCGCTTCAATCGCTCCATCGTATTTACCGTACAACTCTCGCAGATACGAAACGCGGGCATACGAACTGACATCCGGGCGCATATCTACCATTTGCTGCACAACCTGCACCGCTTCGTCGTAGCGGCCTAACTCGACGAGAGCATCCCCAACCACACCGTAATTGTAGGATAAGCCTGGGCGGGCTTCCTGGGCTTTGCGGCCCCAATCCAAAGCTTCGGCGAACTGGTGGCGGGAAAGGGCCAGACTACCCAAACCGCCCATCGCTTCGGCGTTCTTCGGGTCAATTTCTAAGGCTTTCTTAAAAACAGCTTCTGCTTTGCCATAATAGGTTGGATCGCTGACTTCGCGAGCTTTCTGCAAGTAGGCCAGGCCCAGTCGGGCATTCGAGGTCGTATCGTCGGACTTAACCTTCAACTTATCCTGATAGGCTGCAATCTGGCTATCAGTCAGGGCCGCGCCGCCGGTCTGAGCAGTTGCACCTCGGCTGCCTGTTCCTAGAATTTCACCCACGCTGGCTTTTGGAGCAGCCGGTGTTGTGCTGGGTGCGGCGATAATGACCAGAGCTACCAGGGTTGCCAGGACAATCCCGGCCAGGGTCAGGTCGCGTTTGTGTCGTTTCAAAAGCTGCATGAAATCTACTCTCCTCTTGGGAAGGTTGGGGCCGAAGGAGGAAGGCTGAAAATCTCTTTCCAGCCTTCCAACCTCAGACTTCAACCCAGGTGTCCTGCCGGTAAGGGTTGAAGATGAAAGACGAGGCTGAACTGTACAAGCTTCATACTCTATCTTTCATCTTCCAGCCTTTACTTCTCGGCAGCAGTCGTACCAAACAGATAGCCACTGTAAGGCGTTACCAGATACGGGAACGTCGAGGTCAACTCTTTGCTGCGGGCAGGCGCATCCACGCCGTCTCCCAGCACGTTGTTGGGCGACTTGTTAGGGTCAACCAGAACACCGGCTACCACACGCAGTTCGATGTCAATCACATCGTCCCCAATGCGGCGTCCGTTCGGGAAGCCTTGCAAGTCTCCACCCAGCACACCTAGCCGATTAGGGCTGGCGGTCGGCGGAATGGCGACATTCAGGCGCAGTTGCTCCGACGGTGTAACGTTGGCAGGCTGGTTAAGGCCCTTCACGCCGGTCAAAAACACTTGCACAACGTCGGCCCGCGGTGCGGGCGGTACATCCAGCTTGTACAGGAGCTTGAGCAAGCGGGCTGGCTCAGGGTCTTGCACGAGGGGCAGGGCTGCACCATCCTGGTAAGGTTTCAGGTTGTTAAAGGTATCTTTGACGCCCAGCGGTACCACAATTTCGTTCACCAGGGGCATGCCCAGGCGTTCAATCTGTACCCACTGGCCCTGGCTGCGCTTGAAGCCACCCGCGTCACCGACATTACCCAGCACGGTCGTGCTACGGCGGCTAGAAGTAATCCAGCTACCGATGATCGCGTTCGGGTTGGTCGCATCGGTCGGGGTCGAGCCATCGGCAGTGAAGCGACGGATCGGAGCCTGTAAAGCGATGGTGTGGACGTTGTAGCCCTGGAAGCTGTTCACGCCGCCGCCAGCGTTACCCGGCAACTTGCGGATCGTCAGCAGGTCGAACAACGAGCCAATGTCGGCAAAGAACGGGTCAGAGCGAGGGCCAGCGAAGAACTTCGCGCCGGTCGTACCCACATCGTGGATAACCTTCGCGGCGGTCAACGGGTAAACCGGGAAGGAAGCCGGGCCGACGTTAGCCGGGGCTACTTCCTTGTCGCGCAGCAGATTGGTGCGGGTCGCAGACGGGCAGTTGGCAAGCGGAATGTTCTTGCAGCTACCATCCTTCGGCGCATCCAACCGGTCCATGTAGGCATACTGGCGCAGGTTGTATTCGTTGTCCATGTTCTCGCCTACCACACCTGTGTTGTGCAGGAAGCTGTTCGGGTTCACTATCAGGGTTTTGAAGGTGAACTCGTAAGCAATGTCTTCCTGGGCGTCGCCATTGTTGTCAATGTGCAGTTCATACAGCACATCGTCACCAAAGCGGAACCAGTTCGGGCCGCCGGCTGGGTTCTCGTAAGGAATCCAGTTCATCAGGAAAGTAACCGTGTCCGGGCGATCCGGGCTGACAAATGCAAACAAGTCGGTGGCATCGGCCACGGGGTCCTGACTGATCAAGGGAGCTTCACGGTGACTCGATGCTTCCACGGCGGCAGGCGCAGCCAGGAAGATCGAAGAAAAGCTCGTCACGATCAAAGCCAGAACGCCGACCAATGACGCCCAGAAAAGGGAACGTTTTGCCATCGGGTTGTGTCCTTTCTTCGTTCTGTTAAGAACAGGGCAGAGTGAGCATCTCTGCCCAAATTTTGGGGGAAGCCTAATACATCCTGGCTTTCTCCGGTATCTTACGGTTCGTTGCAAATGCAACGCACAAGGAAAATTGCGAGCGCAGTTATGCGTCAAGAGATATTGTTTTAAATTGTCCCTGGAAAGATTTGCTGCTTTTGTCTAAACTAAATGCTTAGGCAAAATCTTGTGCAAGACACGTGCCACCAAATCAAGATCTGGTTATAGTAGTGGCCCAAACCAGGGCCACTATGTTTTACTTAGGCTGGAATTAGTTCTGTCTTGGTCTGATAGCTCTGACCGTTGTAACTAAAGTTGACTTCTACATCTACCAGATAATTGCTAGAGCCACCTGGAACGGTAATAGCGCAACTTGCCACGCCATCCCCCCCGGAAGAAGTGGCCTCGCATTCGACCTGTTTGTTGAAGAAGCCCCATTTAGCGTTCAGTTTAGCTCCACTGGCGGCTTTGCCACCTACAATTAGGCGGGCATAAAGTGTCACACTGCTGCCACTGGCGGGTGAGATGTTACTAAGACATGTTTGGATTTCCAGAGTGCTAGAAGTAGCGGGTAGACAACCTGCTTCCGAAATAGTAGCGGTAGGTGTAGCGGTAGCTTTATTTTCGATATAACGCCATTTGTAGTAGTGTTGGCCCAGGTTGCCCATCTCAACTTTTTGGAGCGGATCGCCCGACAAAGCGGGATTGTAAGTCAACACGCGCCGCTGGAAGAGTTGCACCAGCACGGTCTGCTCGGTTCCGCCTACCTTCGTCTTGACCCAATAAGGTTCGGTTACAGCGTAGCCAAATACGTTGACAGTCGGCTGGCTGGTGTAAACTGGCTGGTTCTGAATGGTGTTACCACTGATTGGTTCGGTAATCGAGCCGCGAATGTTCTTGTAGTCCTCGAAAATCCTGGCGACGTTATGGCCGGTCTCGGCCTGGAAGGTTCCGTAAGCCAGGTTTTGCGGCGGCTGGATCGTCCCGATTTGTCCGGTTTTGTTAATCGAAGCCGTGATCGTAGTGCCGGTCGCGCTTGGTTTCGAGTTAGCATCCGGGGTGCCAAAGGTGATCACGTTCTTGAAAGAAGCGTAAACTGGCGCATCCGGGTTGATCGAAGTATCGTCTCCGGCCACCTGGGTCTGGGAGGGCGGCAGGGACAGGAAAGTGTTATCGCCATCCTGACGCTGACCACTCACGAGGTCACGCACCAGCAGGCCCGTGGTGACATTGCCGCCATTGAAAGGCTGGTTGATTTCCATGCGGCCTTTCTCGAAATACTGTACCTGGCGTTGTCCACCGGGCGACTCGCGATAGTTCTCGCCCTGGATGTTTTCGGCTCCTACTACTCCTGGCCCCCAGGTGTAAAAGCGGTTCAAACCCGGCGTTCCAACGAGTCGGTCTTGCTCGATCCAACGGTTGCGGAACCCTAACGTGCTAAAAACCGGGTCATCTATGCCAGCCAGGGCCGGTAGTGCGCCCATCATCAGCGTAAACAGGGCCAGGCTAAGCCCGACCAATGCGCTGAGTTTTTTTCGCATCGTTTAAATCCTCCTGAACAGGCTAATTTTCAGGTTGAAGCCTAAAAACGGCCTGGTTGTCGAGCCAGATGTTGCGAAAGTAAAGAATGGGTGGTTTATTTCAGAACGAGCTGGTTTGTAAATGCTGCCAGCCTTTTAGAACGTGAGTAAGAGTTTTCCGCCTTGTACTTAAGATATACTGCAAACGGTTTGTCTTGGATTTATACTTTTGGCCGCCTGGGCAAGATTTTTGAAATCAAATAGGCGGTTCCGGCCAGACCTGCCAGACCTGCTCCACTACCAAGTACCAGAGGGATGCTAGATGTGGCAGTGGCAAGGGGCGGCGGCGGAATCTTGGCGCGTTCAGTTCCCTGAGCGTGCCGCCGGGCCAGTTCAAGGCGTAAACTTTCTTCGCCTTTTGCCATTGCCCAACAATGATTAGCCGAGAAAGCTGGTTTTAGAATGGGAGTTAGATAACGTAAAAGTGGTTTATTAGCCTGAATTTTCCAGTCGTAGGTGATATTAACAAATTTGCCGTCCGGCTCGAATGTCCAGATGCCGCGCCCGGTGAAGTCACCAAAAGCTTGCAAGGTGAAACCGTTTGGGTAGCGTGACTCACTTACGCGCAACCTCCAGCGTAGAGTGTAGGGCAACCAACCTTTGGTGTAAAGGCTTACTTCTGCCCCTACGCCTCCCTCGCCCCCTTCTTTGAGCGTTTTCACATCGAGATAGACCGCAGGCCACCAGCGCATCAAGTCTTCGGAGTCACTTAGCACTTCAGAAACTTCTTCCGGGGTCGCTTCGACTCGCCAGCGAGTAATAAAGTGGTAGTCGTTCAAGGCCATTTTGTTTCCTTGCTTCTCGCTTTGCTGAGCTAATGTTTGCTTGCAGCTAATGTCTTTGTAAGTCTATCTTAGCATACAAAAGTCAGTTTTGTGTAAAGATTGCATTTTGGTGCTAAAATTTCATCCTGAATTCTGGGTCAAAGCCTACTAAAAGTGTTCAAATAAGGCAGGTATAAGTTATGTTTGATTTAGATAATAAGACTTTTCGGATAGTGTTAAACGAAGGGCCGGGAGCCGAAGTCACCGGGGAAACAACCTTTCATTTCCGGCAGCAAGGCGCGATTGTACATGCGGATTATTGGGGAGGCGGCGTGCAGTTTGGTAAATTGCTGGCTGTTTTGGAGGGTCAGACGCTCCGCCAGAGTTATATTCAGGTCAATCGGGAGGGTCAGTTTAACGCCGGACACAGCCAGGTGCAGGTCGAACTGACCGAAGCCGGTAAAATCCGCCTCCTCGACTCGTGGGAGTGGGAAAGCCAGGAGGGGCGCGGCCAGGCTATCATAGAAGAAGTTTAGAAAGAGATTTAGGATGGCCCAGTTTTTAGGGTTTCCTTCCGCTGAAAGCAGGGAGCGGCAAAAATTGAAAAAGAGGGAGTTTTAGTGTAAAATAAACTCTTGCAAGCAGTATGTGGAAAAAGACCGCCCTGGCGACTGGGCATTTAGAGAGGGTCAATATCAGGATGGACACGACCAAAAAAACGGCTTTGAAAGTCTCGCCGGAACAACTTGAGAAACTGGTTGATTTTATCCGCCGGAGCGGACGACCTCAATCGCTGGAAAGCCTGACCCGCCGTTATATCGAATTGGTCAAGGAAAAAGAGGGTAGCGGCAGCCGCTAAAAGTAATTTGGCTCTGCCTTGAAATCAACCGCTGCGAGCGGTGGCAGGCTAACTTAGCCCACGTAAATTTAGTAGAGCAAGATCAAGCAGGAAAAGAAGGAAGAGGAAAGCTGCCAAGATGGTACAGCAGATAAACATGCCTCCCCTGGAGTTGGGTGGTTCGCCGGAAGAGCAAAGCCTCGCCAGCCAAATTTGGAATTTGATGCGAATGCGCGGCTCTTCTTACGCCGTCAGTCGCCCGATTATGCTGTCCCTCGACCAATTGGCCGAGTATTATGCCGGTCAGAAGTACCAGGGGCTAGAAAAGACTGAAGAAGTTGCTCCCTTGATTGACCACGCACTTTCAGCTAGTCCGGCAGTCTTTTTGCGCGAAGAAAGCCAGGCCGAGGAAGTTCCGGCCTCTGCCGATGCCCCGGCGATTGCAGCCCGTGTGCTTGTTACTTTTAAAACTACTAAAAGCGGTAAAGCTCCGCCTCAGAATGTAGTGCTGGATCAGCATAGCTTCCAAACCCGGCTTAACCAGTCGGCCAGGCCGGTTTTGCCTCCAACCGAAGAAGAACTGGCTGCCCGTGCCGCCGAGCATACGGCTCACCCGACCCAGGCTCCGGCCCTGAACCTGCCAAAGGCTGCTCCTGTAACGGCGGAACCGGCCCCGCGTCCCACCCCGCTTCCCGTGGCAAGCGCACCCGCTCCCACCGTAGCAACTCCGCCTCCGGCCCGGCCAACGGTTGCGCAACCGGCACCCGTGACCGCAAGTGCGCCTGCAACGCCTCCGGCCAGCCCTGCACCAGTTCTAGCTACACCACCACCAGTAGCTTCGCGTCCTGCGGCGACTCCTCCTCCCGCTCCGGCGGCTCCTCGCCCGGCGGCAGTACCTTCGTCTCCCGCTCCCGCATCGCCGTCCGTCAGTGGGCCAATCCAGGTCGACATTGCGGATGGCCTCAACGTTGACATCAACCGGCCTGTATCGGAAGTGCTAAGCGAGTATGGCGATTATTTTGCCACGGCTTTGCATTCGGCTCTGGAAGACGATTTCCGCTTTGTTAATTTCGACAGTGATTGGTATCTGGAAGAGATAACCGGACGTTACAACAAAGGGGATTTCCGGCGTATCCGCGAGTACATGGCCGACGTCGCCGGGCCGGTCAGCGATACGGCAATTCTGAGCGACCTTTACGGCAAACGCACTACCGACCACGATTACGAGGCGACCCGCTTCGCGCTTAATTTCCGCCTGTACAAGGAGAAAAAAGAGTTCGAGTTTGTCGGCGCGGCAGACGACCGGGTATGGACGGCTCCTGGATTGCCTCAGATCGGTAATCCGTTGCATAAAGCTACCGAAGTTGGGACGGACTTTAAGTACCTGGAAGACCCGGCCCTCAGCGATCCGAGCGAATTGACCGAGGAGAACGGCCAAAAAGTCTGGCGGCATACCCTGACCTTCTACGAACACGAAAACGGCGTGCTGCCTTACGACGCCACGGCCCGGCAGCTTTTCCCCGCTCCCCTGATGGAAGAGCAAAAATCGTTGATCTTACGCTTCGAGGCTCCCCAGGTTTATTTCACCTACACCGCCGAATTGCGTTATCCTTCCGGTAGCCGGGGCGGTTGGCTTGGTGGCCTGGAAGGGTTCTTTGCCGATAATCTTGTGCCGGGGGCGGTTCTGGTTATTCGACAGGCCCAGAAGAGTAATCATTTCACCATCGAATACGAACAGAGCGACGAGCAGGAAGCAAACGTACTGCTTTACGACGAGCGGCGTCAGAAGTTTGTCTTCCGACCGATAGTATTTGCCTGTGCAGTCGTGCCGGGTAACGTCTTGACTTCGGAGCGGTACAATAAGCTCAACGGCCAGAAACGCCTGGAAGAGAGCGAGCGCAAAAAGACCGACAATGTGGTCGCTAGTGCCTTCGAGATCGCCGGACAACGCAGTACCCAGGGTTACGCTGCGGTGCTGGACGACCTCTACCCGGTTGCTAACATCGAGCGGCCCTTTAGCCGCAACTACCTGCGTCAGCTACTTTCTCACGGTAATTCGATGTTCCAGGAGGACGAAACCACTCCTGATTTGTTCTCGTACAAGCCGCCTACTAGCGGAGTGCGCCGCTAGGCAGCTCAGGTCAGGAATACGAGGGTAAGTTGCCAGGCAGCTTGCCCTCGTTTGCTAAGAAAACAAAAACAATCCGCCCTATTCTAAGGCTATTCTGTTTGTTACGGTATTTTTGGTAGCTGATCGAGAAATGAAAGAGCTTAAAGACAGGAGAGATTTAATGACGACTGCAACATTACCCAGCCGCAACGAGCTTGCCCAGGAATATACCTGGAACCTCGAAAGTATCTACGATGATAATAGTCGCTGGGAAAAAGATTTCGAGCTGGTCGGAGAACGCTTGCCCGGTATCGAAGCTTACCGGGGACGGCTGAGTGAATCGCCTAAATTACTCCTGGGTGCGCTCAAGATGCAGGACGAGCTTGGAATTAAAATCGAACAGCTATACGTCTACTCTAGCATGCGAAAAGACGAGGACACCACTAACACTCTTTATCAAGGTTTGACCAACCGGGCGATGAGCCTGTATGCGCAGGTGGCCGGGGCGGTTTCGTTCATCACGCCGGAAATTATTGCGCTGCCGGACGAACAGTTGCAGTCGTTTCTGGCCGAAGAACCAGGTTTGGAATTGTACCGGCATATGATCGAGCAAATTTTGCGCGAGAAAGCTCACGTGCGCTCGGCGGAAGTCGAAGAAATCCTGGCCCAGTCGCTTGAAATTGCGATGAGTCCTGAGGTGATTTACTCAACTTTTTCAGACGCTGACCTGCGTTTCCCCACCCTAAAAGATGAGGAAGGCCAGGAAATTGAGCTAACCAAAGGTCGCTTCGTTCCATTGCTAGAAAGCCCTGATCGCCGGGTGCGCCAGGACGCTTTTGAAGCTCTTTACGACACATTTGGTAAATACAGCAACACGCTTGCGGCTACCTACTCGGCTTCGGTCAAAAAAGACATCTTCAATGCCCGCGCTCATCGCTATAACTCGGCCCGTGAAGCCGCCCTCAACCCTCAGAATATCCCGCTGGAGGTTTACGACAATCTGGTAAGTACAGTCAACGCAAATCTAGGCTTGCTCCACCGCTACGTAGCCCTGCGCCAGAAGCTGTTGGGTCTGCCCGATTTGCAGATGTACGACCTTTACACCCCGCTTATTCCCGAAGCCAAGAAGAAAGTGCCTTATCCCGAAGCGGTCGAGACGGTCTTGAAGGCTTTGTCGGTGCTAGGAGAGGATTACGTTTCCGAGGTGGCTCAGGGAGTGCGGTCGCGTTGGATTGATGTCTACGAGAATGTCGGCAAGACTTCCGGGGCTTACAGTTCGGGTAGCTACACTACCCAGCCTTTCATTCTGCTTAACTACCAGGATACCCTCGAAGATATGTACACTCTGGCCCACGAACTAGGCCATTCCTTACACACACTTTATACCAACCGCACCCAGCCTTACGCTTATGCCGGATACAGTATTTTCGTGGCCGAAGTCGCCAGTATCACCAACGAAGCTCTTTTAACCGCTTATCTTTTGAAAGGAACCACCGATAAAGAGGTTCGCAAGTACCTGGTCAACCGGGAGCTTGAACAGTATCGCGGGACGCTTTTCCGCCAGACGATGTTTGCCGAGTTCGAGCGCGAAACTCACGCCCGCGCCGAAGCGGGTCAGGCTCTCACCCCCGATTTATTGAACGAACTGTATTTCGACTTGAACCGCCGCTATTACGGGCCGCAAATGAATTACGACGAACGTATCCGGCTGGAATGGATGCGGATACCACATTTCTACTCGGCTTTCTACGTCTATCAATACGCCACCGGCATTTCCGCCGCCGCTTCGCTTTCGCGCCAGATGCTAAGCGAAGGCGCACCGGCAGTCGAACGTTACCGTGGCTTCCTGACCACCGGCAGTTCCGATTACCCGACCAACTTGCTGATCGGGGCAGGCGTAGATATGACCAGTCCGAAGCCGGTGCAGCAAGCCCTCGATAATTTCGCGGCTTTGCTGAACGAAATGGAAGAGTTGACCGCTTAATTCACCTCGTGGGAATCAGGCCCACGTTACAGTAGCAACAGACTTCTAACTAGAAGTGAGTGTATTTGACAGTGCAAACCTATGACGATTGCCGCACGGCGGTCATTTACCACGAAATGTACGACGGGCGAGGTTTCTCGCGCCTGGGCCGTAGCTGGGAACGTTACCGGCAAGGTCTGGCCCGCTTCGCCCAACTGGGCCTGATTGACCCTAACTCGATTCCCGACGGCCTTACCCGCTTTGGCGATGCGGTCTGCCCTCCACTCTTCGCAACAGGCAATCATCCGCCGTCCTCAATCGCTGTTTTTCGACCGGAAGCGGCTACAGTCGAGGAATTAGAAACCGTCCATAGCCCGGCCCATATCCAGCATATCCTGGAAATGGACGCAAAAGGCGAAGGCTATTTCGACCGTAACGATACTCCGGCCTGGCCGGGGGTTTACAGGCGAGCGGCTCTGGCGGTAGGTGGCACCCTGTTAGGGGCTGACATGATCGCTAGAGGCGAAACGCCGCATGTTTTCCACGTGGCGGGCGGTTTGCATCACGCCCACTACGAACGTGTTTCCGGGTTTTGTATCTTTAATGATATGGTGGCGGCAGTGCGACGCTGGCAGAGAGTTTACGGCTTCGAGCGCATTGCGATTTTAGATGTGGACGGGCATCACGGCGACGGCACCCAATCGTTACTCTACCACGAGCCAGTTCTGACTATTTCGCTCCATCAATATGACGGGCGGTTCTTTCCCGGCACAGGGGCTTTGGACGAACGCGGCGCGGGGGCCGGGCGCGGCTACGCGCTGAACCTGCCCTTGCCGCGCTATTCCACCGATAGCGAGTATTTGCCCGCCCTCGAAATTGCCCTGGCCGAACTCGAAGCTTACCGGCCACAGGCGATTATTTTGCAATACGGTGTAGATGGTCACTATACCGACCGCATGGTAGGCCTCAAGCTTTCAACTTTCGTTTACGAGGCCGTCGTGCAACGAGTACACGCACTGGCTCATCGAGTTTGCGGCGGGCGGTTGTTGGTCGTGGGTGGCGGTGGATACGAACCGGACGCGGTCGCCCGGTGCTGGTCTATCCTGGCCGCAAACCTGAGCGGGTGGGTGGCCGAGTTGGGCCAGCGATACACCGAGTTGCACGATCTATCCTCGAATTTGCCGCCGCCGGAGCCTGCGGCAGTCGAAAAAGTTAACCGACTATTGCAAGTGGTGCAACAAATGCTATAATATATAATATAAACAAGAGCTATGGAGCTTGCATCATCAAGAGTACCCTGGAAGTGTTGCAGTCAGTGTTAAAAGACTACATATATCTACTGTAGAGCAAGGCCGTGTTATGACCGAACATATTGCTATTCTCAGCCACAAGAGTGTGTTGGACAAAATTTTAGTCGGAGAGAAAACTATCGAAAGCCGCTTTAGCCGGGTAAAAAGTTTACCCTTTGGGCAACTGGCTCCCGAAGATATAGTTTATTTCAAGTTAAGTGGCGGGTCGGTGCTGGGTCGCGCCCGCATCCGCGCAGTCGAGGAATACGACAACCTGACGCCTGCTCGAATCGAGGGACTGGCGCGGCAGTACGAGCAGGAACTGGCGCTTTCGGTGGACTTCCTGGCCCGCAAACTTGAGTCTAAATTTGCCAGCCTGATTTTCCTGGCCGATGTGGAGCATTGCGAACCCTGGAATTACAAGCAAGAAGGCCGGAGCGGATGGATCGTGCTGGCTCCCGGTGAAATCAAATTCCCTATCAAGCTTCTTGCTTCTAACCCAACCCTGGCTTCGTCGGTCGAAGCGACTAAAGTAGCTGACTTTCGGGCAGTCGGGGTCGAAAATTAAGTCAAAAAAGCCAACAAAAAGCCGGTTCGGGCTGAACCGGCTTTTTGTTGGCCCCTTAACCCTTTAGTAGGGCCGCGATTTATTCTACCGACAGTTTGGGTAGAAACTTGCGGATGAACCGGGGCGCCCACCAGTTGGCTTTGCCCAATAGTTCCATTGTAGCCGGGACTAGCAGGGCGCGTACAATCGTCGCATCCAGGGCCACCGCCAGGGCCATGCCGATACCAACGGCCTTGATTACGACGATGCTGGCCGTCCCAAATGCGCCCGCTACAATCACCATTAATAGTGCTGCACTGGTGATCATGCTGCCGGTGCGTTCCAGGCCGGTGGCGACGCTTTTGCTGTTATTGCCGGTCTCGTCGTACTGCTCTTTAATCCGACTTAACATAAATACTTCGTAGTCCATCGAGAGGCCAAACAAAATCGCAAAGAGTAAAATGGGCAGAGTTGCCTCCACGTAGCCCAGGCGTTGTGTTCCCAAAAGCTCGGTCAGCATACCATCCTGGAAAATCCAAACTAATGCGCCGTAACTGGCCGAAAGCGATAGGCCAGTCATAATAACCGCCTTGAGCGGCAGCACGACCGATTGGAACATCACAAAAAGAATAATGTAGGTCAGGATGACCACTACACCGATAGCCACCGGGAAATCCGAATACAAAACGCTTACAAAATCCACCAGTCCGGCCTGTTCTCCGCCTACGGCAACATCTAGCCCTGCCGGTTGGAACGCCCGCAAGTCTTTGATAAAAGTCCCGGCTTCTTTGCTGCTATAGTCCAGGTTAGTCAAGAATTTGAGCGTAGCTGCGTTGCCGTTCACCACAGTCGCCAGGTAGGTTTTGATTTCCTGGCTTACCAGGGGAGAATTGGCCGCATAAGCCTGCAAGCCTTGTTGTAACTGAGCTTTCGGTTGGGCCAGCAAATCCTGTCCACCGGCCAGTATTTTCTGAATCTGCGGAAAATTGGCCTTAACCGCCGTGGCGTAGTCATAAAGGGCCATGCTGTTGGCCGGGTCGGTCATCTGGCCGGTTTTAGCTTTGGCAATGATATAAATATCGCTGTTGCGGCCATAATTCGGGAAGTTGCGGTCGAGAATCTCGGCTCCCTGGCGACTCGGTTCGTCCGCCGGTAGCACCTGATAACTGGGTGAGCCAAACCGCACGTGCAAAAACGGCGATCCGATAAATAGCAGAAAAACCAGCACTCCCAGGCTAACCAGGATCGGACGGCGCGAAACTCGTTCGGCCAGACTGTGCCAGAATCCCGTCACCATCTGTTGCCGGGTTAGTTGGGCTTCCACTGGCCGGAGACCGGGTACGCGCCAGCGATTGATCCGTGTCCCCAGCACCGCCAGTGTCGCTGGAAGCAAGGTCAGGGCCGCCAGCACGCTGACCCCAACCACTACCATTCCACCCACGCCGATGCTGCGTAGCATCGAGAATTGCGAGAGCAGCAGACTTGCCAGCCCGACCATCACAGTCAGACCGCTAAAAAAGACGGCTTTGCCCGATGTTCCCATCGCGGTCATGACCGCCCCGCGCACGTCTCCGTTCTGCTTATAAAGTTCTTCGCGGAAACGGCTGACGAAGAAAAGAGCATAATCAATTCCGACTCCCAAACCAAGCAGAGTTGATATATTCAACACGAAAATTGAAAGGTCTGCCGCTTGCCCGATGAAAAAGACCAGGCCGAGGGTTATCACGACGCTCACCACGGCCATCATCAAAGGCATGGCCGCCGCTACTGCGGTGCGAAAAACCAGCAACAACACGAGCAGGGCAATCGGCAAAGCAAAAAGTTCTGCTTTTTCAGCGTCATTCTGACTGACGGTGCTAAAGGCTTCATACACCACCGGCAATCCGGCTAACTTAAGGTCGAGACTGCCTTTTTTGATCAGCCCGTTAATTTCTTTGAGTTTGCCCTGGGCTTCGTCATAGTTCAGGTTCAAGCCAAGCAGTGCATAAGTGTAACGTCGGTCAGGACTAACCAGGTCTTTTGCCCCGCTACTGGCAAACGTAATAATCTGTTTGCTGTATTGATAGGTGCGAAGCGGAGCAACAGCCTCTTCTACGCTTTTGGCAAAGGCCGGGTCGTCCGCCGGAGTGCCTTGCGGGGCCGTGACAACCGCGAAAAGATAACTGCGTGAACCGCCAAAGCGGGCCGCTATTTCCTCCCCGACCTTGATCGACTCGGCGTTGGGCAGATTAA
Source organism: Chloroflexia bacterium (assembly GCA_038206175.1). Classification (GTDB taxonomy): domain Bacteria; phylum Chloroflexota; class Chloroflexia; order Chloroheliales; family Chloroheliaceae; genus 54-19. Next base: position 44,396 of record JBBRBE010000001.1, on the reverse strand, counting down.
AGCCCCCTGCCTTCAAAACTTCGGTGGCTCTAGGAGCAAAGCTGCCCATCACGACTACCAGCACGCCCCAGGCGATCAAGATAGCTACCCGCGATTTGTAAACGAAAGAACCTAGCTTGAAGAACATTGCGGCCTCCAATCCCTTCCCTGCTTTGGGTGATCGGACATCCAAACTTGTCTATTTTTTCACAATTTTAGCTTTATTTTATCATCTCCTGAATCCTTGTCAAGAGCTAATTCACAAGTAATTGTGATTTATGTAACTAAATCGGCTTGTTCAGTAATGAATTCAGGCTGTAGGTATTTGTAGGTTCGTTTGCATTATCCGGCGGTGATCTATTTGCTAAACTGGCGTTGCAGGGAATAAGTGGCAAATTTTAAGCCGTAGAATTAGATAATGCGAAAAAAGTGGGTCAAAGAGTTAAAAAGAGTTTAGCCAGACTTTTCCAGTCTGGAAACGACCCCGCCGTTCAGATTGGAGAACGGCGGGGTAAGCATTCCTAATATGGAGAGGTTTGAAGCGGAAGCAAGCGGTTTGAGGTTACAGCCGGAGTTAAAAATCAATCTTTCCCATCAGACCATTATTGTAATCATCAATGGCCTGATAAATTTCAGCTTCGGTGTTCATCACAAAGGGGCCGTAACGTACAATCGGCTCGTTGAGCGGGACACCTGCAATCAGCAAAAGATTGACAGGCGCAGTAGAAGCCCCTGCCGCCGCCAGCCGAATTGCATTGCCGTCCTGCCCCAGGAGAGCCATTTGCCCTTCTTTAATTGCACGCCCGTCGCCCAGGTCTGCTTCGCCATCAATAACATACACAAAAGCGTTGTAACCCGGTGGTACAGCCTGGACGGTGCTGGCTCCCGGCTGAAGCGTGTAATGCAAGTACATAATCGGCGTGCGGGTGTCAATTACGGCCTGGGTACCCATTGCCTCTCCCGCAATTACCCTCACCGCTACCGTTCCTTCGGCATTTTGGGCGACCGGGATGCGGGCGGCGGGAATATCCTGATAACGCGGCCTGATCATCTTATCTTGCCGGGGCAGGTTGACCCACAATTGGAAACCATGCAAACGCCCACCCTGGCGGATAAAATCTTCGTCGGGCATTTCAGAATGAACTACGCCTGCTCCGGCGGTCATCCACTGCACGTCGCCCGGCCCCAGTTTGCCTGCGTTGCCCTGCGAGTCCTTGTGAGCCAGACTTCCTTCCAGAATATACGAGACGGTTTCAAAGCCCCGGTGCGGATGGTCGGGTGCGCCTTTGGCTTCGCCAGGAGCCAGGTTTACCGGCCCCATGTGGTCGAGCAGCAAGAAAGGATCGAAATCGCTCAGGGCGCGGGTTGGGAAAGGTCGGCGTACTACAAATCCGGCTCCTTCAATGGTACGGGTGGCCGATACGACCCGTAAAACCGAACGCGTTTTTTCAAGGGCAGTAGTCATAACATTCTCCTACCGGGCTAAAGCCGGGGCCGTGGATTGCGCGGCTTGTAGTTGTTCTTGCAAAGCCGGGACAGGATTGGCATCACTAAAGGTCGGTTGCTCGGTAATGTCGCGCACCCAATAGCTGGCTTCCAGCGAAATACCATGCGGATCGGTGAAATAGATAGATTGGATAAAGTCGTGGTCTACCACGCGGGTGACTTCGACGCCTTGCCCCCGCAAACGGTCTTGCAGTTCGAGCATATCTGCTTCGCTTTCGACATGGAACGAAAGATGATCAAATTGTCGGCCAGGGCCGGGAGTACCTGCGCCTTTTTCGGAGCCAATATCTTTGATGTTCGGCCACTCGAAAAAAGCAATCGTGTTATGGTTGCCCAGGTCGAAGAAATAGTGCCGGAATTGAGCGTTGCCGATTGCCGCTACCAGGGGTAGCCCTAAAACGTCGCGGTAGAACCGCACAGTCTGTTCCATATCGGGTGTAATCAGGGCCAGATGGTTTATACCGCCAAATCTAATCATTTTTGTATCCTCCTTTTAACTCACTTTATATCGCCTACTATACATTAGTAGGCACAATTTGTCAAGGCATTTCTTCGCGCTCTCCGCGTTATCCACCTGGGTTATTCTAGCAAAGAAAGCAATGAAAGCAATGAAAGCAATGAAAGCAATGAAAGCAATGAAAAAGAATCTAAGTCTCAAATCGGCCCAGGCTTCGAGTTCTGGCCTAACTAAAAGGGTGTTCCAGGTTTGAGTTAAACCTGGAACACCCTTTTTATTTACAAATCCATCAACTGCTATCTTGAAAGTGTGATCAGAATTGCATCGCCCAGTGCAGATAGTTTGCGTAAACTTGCAGGCCCAACTTACCGCTTTTCTCAGGGTGAAATTGGGTTGCCAGCCAGTTATCGCAGGCCAGCGCACTGGCGAAATCAAACCCGTACTCGGTCTGGCCTACCACGGCTTCGGCCAGGAGCGGGGCGGGGTCGGCATAATAAGAGTGAACGAAGTAAAAGTAAGAGTTGTCCGGCACGTCCTGCCAGAGCGGACAATTCCGCACTTGCTGCACGGAGTTCCAGCCGATTTGCGGCACTTTCAGGCCGGGTCGGTTAGGAAAGCGGCGCACCTCGCCCGGCAGAATATCTAACCCGGTGGCGTTATCTTCTTCCAGGTGGGTGAAGAGCAGTTGCAAACCCATACAGACTCCCATAAAAGGTCGCCCGCTGGCAAGCCGTTCGCGCACAGCCTCGCCCAGATGGGTACGATTCAGGTTGGTCATGCACTGCCCGGCGGCCCCCTGGCCCGGAAAGACTACCGCCTGGGCTTCCCGTATCCGGGTGGCCTCGCTGGTAATTTCAACGGTCGCTTCTGGCCCGGCAGCGGCTTGCAAGGCCCGCTGGACGCTTCGTACATTGCCCGAATCATAATCTATGACAGCAATTCGCATCTTTCACGCTCGTTCTAACTTAGCTTTCGGCTCCGACATAAGCTACTACATCAATTTCTACCAGAATCGAGAAGAGTAGCTGACTTCCAACGGTGGTGCGGGTCGGTTTGGGATCGGGAAAATAGGTAGTGTAAACCGCGTTAAAGGCCTGAAAATGGCTGAGGTCGGCTAGATGTACAGTGGATTTGACGACATCGGCCATCGTTGCGCCTCCCGCTTCCAGAATGACCTTAATATTTTCCAGAACCTGCCTGGTCTGTTCCTCAATTGTTTCACCGACCATATTACCGGCACTATCGAGCGGGCCTTGCCCCGATACGAAGATAAAATCGCCTACCCGTAAACCGGGCGAATACGGCCCCTGTGGAGGAGCACCTTTTCCGGCCCAGAGTGGTTGTTTTGTCATCGTTATTTTCCTCCAAAATCTTAAAATTTTACTCGATTTTACCTTTGGTGCTGGGCAGATCGGTGCCGGTGATGCGGACTGCCTGGCGCAGAGCCTGAGCAAAGCTTTTGAAGACCGCTTCCAGGATGTGATGGGAATTTTTGCCGCGCAACTTGTCAATATGGACGGTCAAACCGGCATTAAAAGCCACCGCCCGGCAAAACTCTTCGATTAGCTGGCAATCGAATTGACCGACCTTTTCCGGCAGTCCTTCCACTTCGTAGACCAGGAAGGGTCGGCCCGAAATATCCAGGGCGGTACGCACCAGGGTCTCGTCCATCGGTACATAAGCGTGGCCGTACCGTTGGATGCCTACTTTGTCGCCGAAAGCCTGCCGCAAAGCCTGACCCAGTGTAATGCCGACATCCTCGACGGTATGATGGTCGTCGATCCACAGGTCGCCTTTGGCCTGTACCAGCAGCGAAAACCCGGCGTGCTTGGCAAATAAGGTGAGCATATGATCCAGAAAGCCGATGCCGGTTGTCACCTGGCTCTGGCCGTCGCCGTCCAGGTCAACTTCTACTATGATATTAGTTTCCAGGGTATCCCGGCCCATCTGGGCTTTGCGAACTCGTTCTAACTGCACCTCGCGCACTCCTTCTCAATCCCTCGCTATTTTTGGCCCCACCTGCGTTTAAGATTTAGCAGATTTCAGTATAGCATTTTTAGAAAGAAGCGGCACAAAAAAGGGCCATTACATCTTACTGTCAAGACATTTTTACTACTTGACACTGTACTGTCACTATGGTACGCTAGTTAAGCTGTACCGCTCATGTTAAGTGCGGTTCTTCACATCAAGGCAGTAGTAAAATTTACATACCAGGCTTCTCCTGGGTAGTAAGATAGTAAAAGTAGAACTTGTACAATTTCTATTTTTCTTATCTTCTTCCTGCAAATGCTACTTTTGCACCAGCGGACTAGCGGACGGAAGAAATAGGATGTCTCGAACCTACCACAAATTACCCGCCGACCGGAGTGCAGACCAGGCTAGCATTCGGGAGCAAGCGGGCGGAAGCGGACGCGCTGAAGTCCGCCCGCCCGACGTGCGGTTGACTCTCAAGGAACTGGTGCGGGCGACCGAAGTTAGCGAAAGGACAATCCGCTACTACATCCAGAAAGGCGTCTTGCCTCCACCCCAGGGAGCAGGCCCGGCCAGTCGCTACGGTCTGGAACATCTTACCCGTCTGTCGCTGGTACGGCGTTTCAAGGCGGCTCTTTTGCCGCTGGCCCAGATTAAAAGTTTGCTAGCTGAAATATCGGTGGACGAACTCGAAAAAGTAGCCGAGCAACTCCATCACGACCTGGCACGTACCCATCCTGTGTTGGACGAACGAGCCAGACCGGGCCTCCGGCGCAGCAACGGTTCCTCGACCTCAGAGCAACCGGCGACCGAACTTAAATTAGCCCCGGTGGAAGAACTGGAAGTTTTTCGGCCACCGGCGGATAATGATTTGAACCCGCCGCCTGAAAACAGCCCGGCGGAGTTTAGCTTTGCCGGACGCTGGAACCGGATCGCCCTGGCTCCGGGCCTCGAATTGCACTACCAGGAGAGCGGGCCGCAAGACAACGCTCCAGGCCGCGAACGATTGGCGCAACTGATCGAACTGGCGATGCGGCTGTATCAGTAGGATTTGGAAGGCGGTTTGAAGAAAACCGTCCTTAGTTAATTTCTTAGTTAAAATGAAAGCTTTGGATAACCTTAACTCATTTAACGGGTAGCACGAAAGGGAACCACCAACATGGATCCGCAATTGAACAGCCTGACGGTCGGGGCGGCGGAACTAAAAGAGATAGAGGCTTGCCTGGACGAGATGCGGGCCGAAATAGATGCCACTTGCCTGATGCTACTCGACCATAGCGGCCAGGTAATTTTGGCTCGTAATCGGCGCGGCGGGCCAGACGAAACGGTGGTCGGTGCGCTTCTGGCTGCGACCTTTGCCAGTTCACGCGAACTTGCTAAAGTCCTGCGTGAACACGATTTTCGGACTTTGATCCAGCAGGGCGACCGCGAAAATATTTATGCCGAACTGGTAGCAGATTATTGGATTCTGGCCGTAGTTTTCCGTAAGCAGACTTTGCTAGGTATGGTGCGGGTAGTGGCCCACCGTGCCGCCCGAAAGTTAACCGATGTACACGCTCAGGCTCAAATTGCCGACCGTGAGCGAGACCGGGTGGTAAGTGCTAATATGCGAACATCTCTTAAAGACACAATTGATCTGTTGTTTAATGCCCCGGAAGAACCCGCCAGCCCGCCGGAGGTTGACTATAAGTGGGAGGCTGCCAGTTGAACCCGATTTTGACGATCCAGACCGACTTGCCAGAGAAACAACTGTTGTGGACAAATTCCCCCACCCAAAACACAACTTGGGGCTGGGAACCAACGCCCCTGCGCCTACGGTTGCACCTGGAAGGAGACGCTCTTACCCCGCGCCTTCGTCTCGAAGCCGGGCCAAACGGGACGATCTGGGGGCGGGTGACGGTCGAGGCGGCTGAATTGGCGGACGAATATAGCCTGGATTGTAGGCTATATTCTAAAAGCCATCCGCCCGGCCCACTCGAAGTGGTAGTGCGGGTGATTGAGGACGGGGCCGGACGGGTAGTGGCTCAGACCAGTTTGACACTGGACGTGGTGTGGGAAGGGCATAGCGGGTTCGACCCGGCCCGCCACGGCTACGATTTCGTCAATTCAGGCTCGGCTTACGGCGCAGTCCGGCTCGACCGGGCGGTTTTCGAGCAAACTTACGGCCTGACTTTCGAGCGTGACAACCTTTTCCGCAAAATGTACCGCGATATTTTGGGCGCGACCGAGGACGCTAACGGCCCTATCGCCGGAACCGCTCCTCTTTCGAGCGGCCTCTGCACCGGCATGATCCGAAGTGCCTTAGAATATTACCGGCAAGGAGCCAGCCCACTGGCCCACGACCGCCAACCAAACGGCGATACGCTGACCACGATCAAGCTTTTTCACGGTCGGCAATTGACCGACCGGGCTTTGTTTCAGGCGGCAGGTTGGATCGTGCTGGGCGGCCCGCGCAAGGTGTTCGAGGCTTTTAAGAAAGAAGTGCTAAGGGGCAACCTCGACCCAATGGCTTTCGATATTGGTATCGCTACGCTCAAGCGCAAAGATTTCTTTCGGGCGGTGCAAGCCGAGGGACACACTACGATTCCCTATGCTTTCCGACAGACCGGCCCTTATACCGGCCAAATTTTTATTTATAATCCTAATATCCCGGCTTCGCAGGAAAATTACGGTTATGCTAATGCTCCTCTCGGTCAGGAGCGTCGTTTAGCCGGTCCGGTAATTAACTTCGACCTGGCAAAAAATACCTACTACTACACTGACCATTATCAATCGCTACGTCCTAATGGCGACCCGACTACGATAGTAGCGGTGCATCAAAGTGCCTATGAAAAAGGCCGAAATGCCTTGATCGCCAGCATTGCTAACAAATTCATTTAACTTGTTCACAAATTTTAATCTTTTAGGCTGGTTATTGTCTTTACAAATAGTGAGCTTTTTGCTAATATAACTACTAGCACGTAATAACCGAGCGCAGCTATTACGGCCCCAAAAGCCTACCATCCTATATACCGGAAAGCTTTCAGGCGACTGCCCAACCTAATGAGGTTGCATCTATTTTTGGCAACTTTTTATTGATCAATTTGAGAGGAACAATCGTCATGGCTGATCGTACTACCCGTATCCACGAAGTTACAGAGATGTATCTTCAAATAGTCCAACAACTCAATCAGCATACCGTCCCAGAATGGCTGAAACTAGACCTGACCTTCCAGCAGATGAAAGTGCTGTACATTCTCAAGCAGAAAGGCCCGCTCAAGATGAGCGTGTTGAGCCGGGAATTGCACGTCAGCATGCCCACGATCACGGGCATCATCTCGCGCCTGGCCGAGCGGGGAGATAGCCCGGCCCTGGTTGCTCGTGTCAGCAGTGTCGAGGATCGTCGGCAAGTTTGGGCGCACCTGACCGGGGCCGGTCGTGAAGTAACCGAGCATCTGGATAGCTTGAACACCCGACTTCTGGGAAATGCGCTGGCTCAACTGACCGACGGCGAAATGGAAGACTCTCGCGCCGGACTGCGCCATATCCTCCAGGCTCTGAGCGAACAACGTCCGACCACTACCGTGACTACCAGCCTGGAAGACGTCGCCGCTAACCTGACGCTGGTAATCGGCGAAGACGTGGAATCGCCGGTTGCGATCAAAGAGCCAGTGTTAAGCTAAATAGTTCAGGGTAGGTATAACAAGAGGCGGCCCCGCTCGGCGATTTGCAAATCTTTGCCGAATGGAGCCGCCTCTAGCTGCTTTTAGCCCAGAAGATGGGCCAGCAAACCTTTTTGGGCGTGAAGGCGATTTTCAGCCTGTTGAAAAACCGCCGATTGCGGCCCTTCTAACACTCCCACGCTAATTTCATCTCCCCGGTGGGCGGGCAGACAGTGCAGCACCAGGGCGTTCGGGGCGGCCCGCGCTACCAACGCCTCGTTGACCTGGTAAGGCCGGAAAATCTCGCGGCGGGCGGCGGTTTCTTCCTCCTGGCCCATGCTGGCCCATACGTCGGTGTAGATTACGTCCGCTCCGGCTACGCCGGTTTCCACGTTGTGTACTGCTTTGATAGTCGAACGGCCTTCGGACAGGCGGCGGGCGGTTGCCACGATTTCCTCGTTCGGCTCGTAACCGGGGGGCGAAATGACCGTGATATTCAAGCCAGTCAGGGCCGCGCCCAGCATCAGGCTGTGGGCCATATTATTGCCGTCCCCAATATAGGCCATCGTCAGCCCTTCGATGCGCCCGCATCGCTCTTGAATCGTCAACAGATCGGCCAATGCCTGGCAAGGATGTTCCCGGTCGGATAGACCATTGATCACCGGCACAGTGGCGTAAGCGGCCATTTCTTCCAAATCTTCGTGCCGGAAGACGCGGGCCACGATTACATCGCACATACTGCTGATCACGCGGGCGACATCTGAAATTGTTTCGCGCTTGCCCAACCCAACCTCGGCGGGAGCGAGATAAATTGCCCGACCGCCCAACTGAAACATCCCGACATCGAATGAAAGCCGGGTACGTAGCGAAGGCTTCTCGAAAACCAGGGCCAGGGTCTGACCGCTCAAGCGCGGATGAGCAATGTCTCGTCGGGTTTCATCTTTGAGGTGCGCCGCCGTTGCCAGCACCTCGGCTAATTCCGCCCGGCTAAGATCGGCCACCGACAGTAAATCGCGGCCCCGCAGAAGATTTTCTTCCAATTATACTTTTCCTTCACTCGAACTAAAAACGACTTTTTAACTCTAAACCAAACGCTAAACTAAAGGAAGGATGAGACAAACCTGAATTTGTCTCATCCCTCAGCTATTCTCAGTCCAAACCGGGTCGGTATTACTTGCCGCTACTGAGTTTGAAATTGCTGTAGGTCGCTTCGACCGAGTTGCCGTAGCTACCGGCGGCAAAACCTACTGAACCCTGGCCCTGAGCCTGACCTGCCTTACCAGGTTGGCCGTTGAGCGACACCGAGATCGTGCTGTTGATGGCGACTAGCCGTAAAAGATTAGAAGCCCCGGCTTTCCAGCCCGCCGAAGTATTCCAGGGAATTACCTCGCGGTAGGAACCGCCGCTATACTGACTAACCTGGTATTGCCCGGTTCCGCTCACACTTAGCAGGTAATAATTGTTAGGATCAGTATACCAGAAAACTATCCCGTAAAGACCCTGGCGGTCGCCGATGCCTTGCGCGGTCACTTCGGCTCCGAAATCGCTCACGCTGACCGTCGAAGGAGGGTAAGCACTCCAGGTTAGCTGGTTTGGCCCGGCTTTGAGCTTGTAAGAGCCGTTAGCATAAGCTGCGTTACCAGTGTTGGGCAAGCCGCTGGTCGTGTCTTTGAAGTTATCGCTAAAAGTGACGTTGTTGACCGGCGGCAAATCTGGCCCGGTGGTCGGTGTAGTCTTTGCTCCCGGAGAGACCGACGGCCCTGGAATGCTCTTGGTCGGTGCAACTGTATTCGGCACGGGAGTTGGGTTGATTTTGCCCGCCGCGTCAGGTTTAGAGTCGTCGGTGGCTCCGTCCTGGGGTCGGCCAACGCGGGTCGGCAGTGGTGTGGGTGCGCCGACTTTGCTGCTGGTAGCGTCTTCGACCTTTGGGGCCGGGTAGCCGTTGTAGACCAGGATCGGAAACTGCAAGTTCGCAGTATTAACCGTCGGGGCGGCTACGGCTTTACCCTGCGGCTTGATGCCCTGGGCGGGTTGCAAATCGGCTAGACTTAACCGGCCATAACCGTTAGCATAGTCTACTCCGGCTGGACTCAAATCTTTGACGGCCTCTTTCAACAGAGCTTCCAGTTCATCCGCGCTCAAAGCGGGGTTGGCTCCCTTGAGGATCGTAGCAATTCCAGCCGCTTCGGGGCAAGCCGCGCTGGTGCCGTCGAACACATCCCGGCCTTCTTCCTGGTAGGCCCGACTGGTGACGCCCGCCGGAGCCGACAGTTCCGGCTTCAGTCGCCCATCTGGAAGCGGCCCCTGGCTGCTGTAATAGGCCCATTTGTCCTCCTGCCACTGGATCGCCCCCACCCCTAACGCTCCTTTGCTATCGGCAGGATCGGCCACCGACATCTGAGGCACGATAAACTGGAAAGTCGTATTGTGGCCGAACAGGTGTACCCGGAAAGGTTTGGTGTAGGAAGGCGTGCCTGGCTTCTGCCGGACGCGGATGTAGTACAACCCTTTCGATTTCAGAGTGAAGGGCACCTGTTCGGCGGGTGGGCGCACCGATTGCGAGTCGCTGCTACTTTTTACAATAGTGCCGTCCTGATCGGTGATTACGATGTCAAGGTCGTTGACCTGACTGCGCGGCAAGCTCCACTGCTCCCAGTTCAAAATGAAAAAAGTCGGTAGCGTGGTGCTACGAGCGTTGCCAACGGCCATGCGAGTTACGCCGGGTAGGAACTGGTGAAAACCTTGCGTGTCGGGGTTGAAAAAGCCGGTGTAGTGGGCCGACCCTTCGTTGCCCGACGAAAAGAGAAAGACTACTCCTTTGGTTTTGCGAACAGTTTCGATGTAGCGGTCAATCGGGGCCGAGCCGTCTCCGGCACTGCCGTGACCGCCCAGTGAAACCGAAATGACGTTAGAACCCTGCGCGACGAGGTAATCAATGGCGGATTTGAGTTCTCCATCGCTGCCGTCAATCGCGGCGGCGGCAAAAGTAGCTTCGGGAGCCAGCGAGTAGATGATTTCCAGCACGGCGGTGCCGTGGACGTCTTCATCAATTACGCCCGACCCGCCAAACTCTTCGTCAACATCTTTAATTTCCAGGTCAGCCGGTAGAGTGGTACCTAGGAACTTTTTGTAATATTTGAAGCCGCCATCAATGATGCCGACTTTCGCGCCTTTACCTTTGAACCCGGCAGCCTGCCACTTATCGGCCCCCATCAACCGCACGCCTTCGTTACGACTGACCTGATACATCGCTTCCAGGGCTGCCGGACTATCGGGCAGGTTTTGCAACTCCTGGATCTGCCGGGAATTGATTAGATCGATGTATTTAACGCCGTCAAAAGCGGCAAGGTCGGCCAGGAAATTGTCTTTGTTGGCACTGCTGCTGTATTTCAAAAAGACATCTACCGGCACACTTATTCGCATCTTGACCGTTCCATCCATGACTGCGACGTTGCGCACTTTGCCACCCATCGAATTAACTTTATCGGTGATGGGTTTTTCGCGCTCTGCCGGTTCGATAGTCAACTCGAAGACCGCTTCATCTTTGGCATTAAGAATTTGGTTCTCGCGGGCGTACTGAATAGCGGCGTTTTTTTTGTCTTCGTCGGTGCCGGGGGCGGTCTGGTAGGTAATAAAAAGGTTGACCAGGGCGGTTTGAATTTTAAGAGCCGACGATACAGTAGGAGTCGGCCCGCTTTGCTCAGTTGGATTTGGCCCGCACGCTCCTAGCACGGCGGACAGCGTTAGCAGTAGTACCAGCAACGCCGCCAGGCGACCTACAAAGCCGGTGGAAATTGAAAACTGCCTCGGAACCGCGTTCAGGCCGAAGCTGGCAGGACTTTTTTGCATTACTAGATACCTTTCATCACATCTCTTAGGGGCGGCCCGATTCTACAGGGGGCCAGGATCGGCAAGAAATGTCAGCCGTCGCCCGCATCCGGCCTGGCGCACCTACCACAAACTCATAAAAGGAAATAGGGCTGACCTGAGGCCACCCTGGATGTTGCTGTATACATTATAACGAGTAACGCCGGTTTAGCAACCTGTAGATTCCTGGGCAGAAGGGCGGTTACAAAACAGTCTAATCGTGGGAAAGCCCATGAAACTATGTTACAATTAGAACGTAAAATGAAGAAATAATGAACCGTATGAAAGGCTTGTAGTCCTTTTGGGCTTTACATAAAGGAGAGCAAAACTCGAAATGTTTTGGAAGAACGGCCCCAGGCAAAGAAGTTCCCAGGAATTAACCCTTAAAACTCCCGGCCAGGGCGTAGATTTTCACATGCACACCCAGGCCAGCGACGGTATGTGGACACCCGCTCAACTGGTTGACACGGCTTTGGCGCAAGGTCTGGATACTTTTGCTGTCAGCGACCACGATACTTTCAAGAATTTCCGCCCGGTGCAAACGTTGGCGGCTCGCCACGGGATGCGCGTGATTCCGGGCGTTGAAATTACAATCCGGTGGAAAAACCAGATTTACCATATGTTGAGTTACAACTTTAATCCCGACGACCCGGAACTTAACGCTTTGCTGGCAGACACCCAGACTCAGGCGGAAACCAAAAAAGACGGTATTGTGGCCGGATTGCGGCGGCAAGGCTACCACTTAACTCGCCTGGACGAATTTAAGCATGCAGACGGTTCTTATTTGCCGGTGGACATCGCCCGCACTTTGTACAAGGGCGGTGAAGTCCGTACTTTCGAGGCTGCGATTGAAGCTTGCCGTCCTTACGGACTCGACTATATCCCGGCGCAACCGGCAGACCTGGCTCTGCAAACGGTTGTCGCGGCAGGTGGTGTGCCGGTGATTGCCCATCCAGGCCGAGCCGAACATGCCTTTTCCATTGCCACTACTGCTATTTTGCAGGAGTTGGTCGGGTTGGGCCTGGCAGGAGTCGAGGTTTATCACTATTCCCACCGGCCCGAAGACATCGAGCGTTACCGCGACTTCGCCCACCAACACGGTCTGGTAATTAGTGCCGGTTCGGATAGCCACAACGACGCTCGCAAACCTACCCCCTGGAATCCCGAACTGGTGCGTGGTCTGCTCGAACGGTTTGGCTGGACTGGCCCTTCTCGTCAGGACGATTTAATGCAGAAAAAGCCAGGCTGACGGGCAGGATTTGTGGAATCCAAAAGACAAAATTCTGAGCAGCAAAACTGCCTCTATGCGTCAGGCCGGTTTTAAAATAGCTTTAGGCTTTATGAACCGCCTTTTAGCTTTTTAAGCTCTTGCCTGAGCCACCGACTTGATAAGTTTTAGCTGAAAATGTTAGGCTTGCGGAGTAATCTTAGCACTCAAGATGAGAGAGTGCTAAATAACCCTTCCAGGAGGGCCTACGCTTGAAACTAGAGCGGCTGATAGTTCGTATTAACATGTGGACATCGGGTTTGGAGGCTGGCATTAAACCGTTTTGAAGCCGAATAGAGTATAATAGAAAGGCTTGTGGTTTGCAGTAGCCTCGAAGGGACTCAGGGAAGGGGTAGAGATGGCAACAGATGAAGCACCTAAAGACGAAGCCGGGCCAACTCGGAGAGGTCCCGGTCGCCCACGCAAAAATGAAGAAGGTGGTAGCGGGAGCGATCTGACCGAACGGCAGCGTGAGATTTTGCGACTGGTGATCCAGGAGTTTGTCAGCACGGCAGCCCCGGTCTCTTCGGACGTGATCGTGAATAAATATCGCTTGCCGTACAGCCCGGCTACCGTCCGTAACGAACTGGCGGCCCTGGAAGGGGCTGGTTATATTACCCATCCGCATACTTCGGCAGGGCGAATTCCCAGCGACCTGGGCTACCGCTATTTTGTCGAGCATTTGATGGAGCGACCGGGTGGGCTGACGGCCCTGGAACAGCATAACATTCAGCATCAATTCTACCAGATTCAGCTTGAGTTGAACGAATGGCTACGGTTGGCGGCTTCGGTGACGGCGCGGACTTCGCACAACGCGGCACTGGTTTCAACTCCGCGCACTTACGATAGTCGCCTCAAATATATGCAGCTAATCAGCGTGCAGGAACGCTGGGCACTCCTGGTGCTGGTCAGCCAGGACGGGACGATTCGGGAGCAGATGATTACGCTGGACGAAGCCAAGACCCAGGACGACCTTACCACTATCTCCAACCGGTTGAACACTCTTCTGACAAACCTGAACTGGAAGCAAATGGAGACCCGGACTAAAGACTGGCCCGAAGACATGGTTCGCACGGTGGCTCTGCGACTGGTCGAGACGCTCAAGATGCTTGACCAGAACCAGGCTGCTCAGATTTACCGGGATGGGCTGGTCAATATTTTGAGCCAGCCAGAATTTAGCGACATCGAGCGGGTGCGCCAGGTGGTCAGCGTGATCGAAAGCGGTCAGGCTTTGACTCATATTATTCCCGAAGTGCTTTCCAGTGACGGCAACACGGTGCAGGTAATTATTGGTGGGGATAACCGCTTCGATGATCTGCGGTTACTCAGTGTGGTGCTGGCCCGTTATGGTATTGATGGACAGGTGGCCGGGGTAGTTGGCATTGTCGGGCCAACCCGGATGGAGTACGGACGCTCCATCTCGACAGTGCAGTACATCTCAAACTTGCTAAGTGGATTGATGACCGAGCGACGCGGCTAGGTCAACAAGGGTTCGACACATATACAAATCTAACATAATTGTTATGGTATTCGGAGCTAAAGGGCAATATAATAGCTCTGAACAATTTTTTTGCTAAAGAGGTGAAGCTTAAAGTGAGTGCTGAAACGAATGCTAACGAAGAAGTGACCAACGAATCTGCGGGAGCAGAGGGCGGGGCCACAGCAAACGCTGCTACCGAAGGGTCGGAAATGTCGGTAGAAGGAATGCGCCAGATGTTGGCGGAAGAGCAAAAGAAAGCGGCGGAGTACCTGGAAAGCTGGCAACGCTCGCGGGCAGATTTCATGAATCTCAAGCGGCGCACCGAAAACGAACGGCTGACCTTGAATGCAGAAGCACGGGAAAAACTGTTGATGAAGGTTTTGCCGGTGGTAGACGATTTCGAGCGAGCTTTGCAACATCTGCCGGAAAATCTCAAGTCGGAACCCTGGGTTGGCGGCGTGACTATGATCGAAAAGAAGCTTAAAACTTTGCTCGATCAGGAGAACGTAAGCGAAATTCCCGCCGAGGGCAAAGAATTTGACCCGCATCTGCATCAAGCCGTCCAGCGCGACGAAGAGGGCGAAGGGGATAAAGATGTAGTCACGGCGGTTTACCAGAAGGGTTACAAGTTGGGTGATAAAGTAATCCGGCACGCCGTGGTTAAAGTTGGCCGACAGTAGAGAACCGAGTATCGAGGCAGAGGCTTGTTTAGACCCCTCTATCCCACTCCACCCGGCACTCTGTACTCGATACTAAAGAAGTAGGTTTGGCAAATGAGCAAACGCGATTACTACGAGGTTTTGGGGGTCGCCCGCACTGCAACTGACGATGAGCTAAAAACCTCGTACCGTCGGCTGGCGAAGAAGTACCACCCGGATGTAAATAAGGAATCGGACGCCGAAGAAAAATTCAAGGAAGTTACCGAAGCCTATAACGTGCTGACCGATAAGCAAAAGCGGGCTGCTTACGACCGCTTCGGTCACGCCGGGATGAGCGGAGCAGGGGCTAATCCTTTCGAGGGATTTGGCGGCGCGGCTGGCTTTAGCGATATTTTTGAGCAGTTCTTTGGCGGAATGAACCAGCAGCAAGCCGGGCAGCAACGCCGGGTGCAGAAGGGGGCCGACCTTAAAACGACGCTGGTGCTTAGTTTTGAAGAAGCCGTCTTTGGAACCGAAAAGGAAGTGGTGGTCAACCGCTACGACACCTGCGGACGCTGTAAGGGCAACCGCAGCGAACCCGGTTCCGAAACGGTACGCTGTGATACCTGCAAAGGCTCCGGCGAGATTCGCCGCACCCAGAACAGTATCTTCGGTCAATTTGTAAATGTAACGACCTGCGACCGTTGCCGGGGTGAAGGTCGGATTATCACCACGCCCTGCAAAGAGTGCCGGGGCGAAGGTCGGATACGAGTGTCGAAGCCGCTGATGGTCAAGATTCCGGCGGGCATTGATGCTAACCGCCAGATTCGGATCAGTGGCGAAGGTGAGGCCGGGCCACGTGGTACGCTGCCGGGCAATCTTTACGTCAGTATTGTAGTAAAAGAACATCCGCTTTTCCAGCGCAAAGAGAACGACATCCTGCTCGAATTGCCACTAAACATCTGGCAGGCCGCCCTGGGCGACCGGCTAGAAGTGCCAACGGTAGATGGCCCGGTCGAGCTTGAGATTAAGCCGGGCGCACAAAGTGGCGATATAATCCGGTTGCGCGAGAAAGGCGTACCGTTCTTGCAAGGCAACGGGCGGGGCGACCAGCTTGTAGGCTTACGGGTGAATATTCCGCGCAAGCTAAACGACGAGCAACGCCGTCTCTTGACCGAACTTTCACGCAGTCTACCCCGCGAAGAACTGGGCAAGACTGACAAAGAACGCGAGGACAAAGGGTTCTTTAGCCGGATCAAGGATGTGCTAGGCTCGAACTAGCTGTTTTTGCATTATGCCTTTACCAAAAGTTCTAACTCGAACTTTTAGAGTCAAATAAGTTCAAACAAAAGGAGGCTCAATGCCTCCTTTTGTTCGAGGTAAAAATGGAAGTTACCCACACTCTTCATGTTACCCAGCGTTCCGAATGGCGGCAATGGCTTAGCGAAAATCACGCCACCGCCAAAGAAATCTGGCTGATTTATTACTCGTCGGCGTCGGGTAAGCCGCGAGTTTCGTATCTACATGCGGTCGAAGAAGCTCTTTGTTTTGGTTGGATTGACGGCATCGCCAAGAAACTCGACGACACCAGTTCGGCTCAACGCTTTACGCCCCGCTCACCAAAAAGTCACTGGACAGAGTTGAATAAAGAACGCGCCCGCCGCTTGATCGCCAGTGGGCAGATGACCGAGGCGGGCCGCGCCAGGCTACCCGACCTCTCGCTGGATGCTTTTAGGATACCGCCCGATATTCTGGCCGTGCTTCAGGAGGACGCCCAAATCTGGGAGAACTTTCAGGGCTTTCCAGCCGTCTACCAGCGTATTCGGATCAGTTATATCGAGGAAGTCCGCAAGCAACCCGAAGTTTTTAAGAAGCGACTGGACAATTTTTTAAACAAGACCCGCCAAAATAAGATGTTTGGAGGAATGGAGTAAAACCCGGCTAAAATTTAAGGCTGCCTGGGACTTTAGTCGAGGGCCGTCGTTATTACAGGGCGAGCCACGAGATCAGGACGGTCGAAGCTGTCGCGGTTCCACAGCATTATAACGGTGGTTTCCTCCTGGATAAAATGGCAAAGCAGACTGGAAAAACCTTTTATAGCTCCGTTATGGCCCGCCCACGGCCTTTTCGACTGGTTGAACTGCTCGAACACGAACCAGCCCCAGCCCATCTTGAATTCAAGTTGCGGTTCTTTTACAGTCGAATAACTGCTCATTTAGCATGCCGTTTTGCCTCGCCATTTGCCGACTAACTCAGTCCAGTTCGGCTAGACGGTCTTTGGCCCAGCCGTTATCCGGGTCGAGTTCGAGTAACTGCTCCAAAATCCCCTTGAGCCGAGCCGTCTCGCCTCGTTGCTGATACAGGGTGGCCTGGGCGGTGTACAGAGCTTCAAGTTCGTCTACGTAGAGCAAGTCGGGATTGTCGGCCAGCCGTTCCAGAGTTGCGCGGGCCTGCTCAAGCTGTCCCGACCCCAGCCACAGTTGGGCCAGGGCAACCTGGGCGGGCAGGTAGGTGGGGTCGAGCCGGGCGGCTCGTTGGAGGTAGCCAATCGCTCTTTCGGTCTCGCCTCGGCCCGATGTAAGGGCGGCCAGGTTTTGCAGGGCCGGAAGAACCTGGGCATCCTGGTCGAGGATGCCCTGATAAAGGTTGATCGCTTCTTCTGCCGCACCGCGCCGCATTGCGTCCAGAGCTTCGTTGAGCCGGGCGGCAACTGCCGGGCTGTAGGCCGGAGCTTTCTCGGTTTTCTCGGTCTGGGCCGCTAACCGTCGGTAATGCTCGTGTAGCTGATTTAGCGTGCCGAACAACTGACGCTGCCCCAGCCAGATTTTGATCCGCTCGTCGGACCCAATTTGCCCGGCCTCGGCCAGCACGCGGGCGGCAGTCAGCCGTTGCAAATCATCGCCCGCCCGACCGAAGGCCAACCGCCGGACTGTTTCGCTCGCCCCGGCTACGCCCGACGCGAGAGCCTGGGCCAGCAGATCGGCTACCAGGGTTGGATCGCGGTCAATCCAGTATTTGTAAGCTCCGACTTCGAGAGCCACCGGACCGAATTTCTGAAAGAAAGTGCGCAATCCGGCCCTGTAATCAAAGGCTTCCTCCTCCGTCGGTATTTCGTCCTCGTCCTCGCCCTCTGCCGCCGTTTCGTCCAGATGAGCCGCCAGGTCTTGCAAGTAAGCCGCCGCCGCCGGATAGAGCGTTACCGGGTCATAATAGAAAAAGTCACCAGCTTCACGTGGCCCGCGTTCGTTATTTTCCAGGGCGAAAAGCGTCCGTTCCAAAAGAGTAGGCCGCACGAATTTACGCGCCTCCCGTAAAAAACGTAGGCCTACGCCGCGCTGCCCCAGGTTCGCCGCCGCCACCACCCCAAAAGTAATCGCTTCCTGGTAGTAATCGTCGGCCAGTTCGCTCAGAGCCTGCCGTTCGGCAGCCGAGGCGGGCAGCAAAAACGGTTGGAGCAATCCTAGCACGGCCTCGTCGTCGTCCAGCGCGGCGTAAGCTTCGGCCAGACTAACGATTTCCTCCGGTGCGGCAGGAGCAGGCAGGGCCAGCAGCCGTCGGAGATATTCCTCGGCCCCGGCCCGGTCGCCCGCCATCACCAGCAAACGCACCATCTGGCTCAGGGCTGGTCGGTTATCCGGCTCGATTTCACTCAGTACATGACGGGTCTGGGCCAGAGCCTCTTCCAAATTATTTTCGAGCAGATAGACCAGGGCCAGATTGTTGTAAGCCACCGCCAGATCAGGGTCGCGCCGAATCGCTTCTTGAAAATCCTGCCGGGCCGTAGTCAGTTCCTGGCGGCTCAAGGCCAACCGGCCCCGGTCAAGAGCCAGGCCGGTTGGCTCGAATTCCGCCAGGCTTTGACCATTAGCCTGGGCCACGGCCTCGACTAACTCGTGGCACTCGCGTTGAAAAGTGCGGCATTGTTCGGCTACTTCGGGGTGTCCGACCTGACGGGCCAACTCAAAGGAGTCGATCTCGCGGCTGGTTTCGTAGGCTAGAAAGTTAAAGCCGGTCAGGACGTAGAGTTGAGCCAGCTTGAAGCGCAGCGATAGGGTAGCCGTCCGGGGAGCCAGCGTCAAAGCTTCTTCCAGCGTGCGGCGGGCTTCGGCCAGGTAGCCTGCGGCGGCATAGGCGTCGGCCAGGGGTTCGAGAATGCTGGCCCGACCGCCGTATTTTTCGGCCAGGGGTTCGAGGAGTTTGATTCCTTCTTCGGGCTGGTTAGCTTCGGCCAACCGCCGCGCTTTGGCAAGCTGTCCGGTCAGGAAGCGTTCGGTAGTCTTGTCTTCAAACTGAAGTTGAAAGACAGTCCGTTTTCCCTGGCGTGGCCCTTTCTTGTCATTGCTTTTATTCTTATTTTTCCTGGTTGCCATGGGGCCTTTCTTCATCAGCTAGAGTGGTGGCCCAGAACTGTTGGAGTGTTTCCAGCAGGATAGAGGGCTGTTCGAGCATGGGAAAGTGGCCGCAATCTTCGAGTAGCTGGAAATGGGCATCGGGAGTAAGCGGCACAAAAGCTTTTACATAGGCTACGGGTGCCACGATGTCCTGCTTACCACCCAGGTAAAGCGTCGGGCAGGTTATTTTAGGGCAAATTTGTTTAAACTGCACTTCGTAGCCGGTCAAAAGCGATTGGATGATCGCCCGTGGATGGCTGGCTACTACGTCGGCCACCAGTTGATCGGCGGTAGCCTGGTCGGGGCGGTGGCGGAAATAGCGTCGTACCGAGAGGCGGCGGAAGCGGGCCGAGCGTTGCAAGGGTTTCTTGAGTAGAATGACCAGCCAGCCGATTAAATAACTGATCCATTTAAGAGCCTGGTGCAGCCAGCGTTCGGGGTCGAAATAGGCCGCGCCGATAGCCACCAGGCTTTCGACTTCCTGCGGGTAACGCGCCGCGTATTCCATCGCCACCACGCCCCCCCAGCTATGCCCGACCAGCCGTACCCGCTCCCAACCCTCGGTTTGCAACAGGCTATGCAAATCCTCGACGTACCGGCCCAGGCTGAAATCAGCTTTCTGGGCTGCTTCGTCGGAAGAAAATTGTGAGCGTCCGAACCCGGCCCCATCGTAGCTTAGCACCAGCCCAGTTTGGCCCAGGTCGGCCTCCACCACATGCCAGTCGTCCCGCGAACCGGCCCAACCGTGCAGCAACACCAGCGGGACAACCCCTTCTGCCGGCTTGCCCCAAACCTTGTAGTGCAGGCTCACGTCGGGCCGGGCCAGCGTTTGCTCGACCCCTTCGAGGTCTTGTAAATGCGTCATCTATCTTTTACCTGTACTAAAAGGTTTGTACATAACCTATAACTACTCCACCGTTACGCTTTTGGCTAGGTTGCGGGGCTGGTCTACGTCGCAACCGCGCCGGTTAGCGATATGGTAGGAAAGAAGTTGCATCGGAATAGTGGCCAGGATCGGCGTCAGGAGTGGGTCAGTTCTGGGCAAATAGATTACTACATCGGCCTTATCCTTGAGCGACGTATCCCCTTCGGTGGCGATTGCCAGCACCCAACCGTCACGGGCTTTAACCTGTTCGATAGCCGAGACGACTTTGGCGTAAACCTTGTCTGCGGGCGCGATGACAACGACCGGCAAGCCTTCATCAATCAGGGCAATCGGGCCGTGCTTCATCTCGCCTGCGGGGTAGCCTTCGGCGTGGATATAGCTCAATTCTTTCAGCTTGAGCGCACCTTCCAGCGCGACCGGGTAGTTGATGCCCCGGCCCAGGTAAAGAAAATCGTGAGAGTGAGATTTGGTCTTCGCTACCCGCTCGTAGACGGCATCTTCCTGCAACAGATCGGCTACATGCTTGGGTAGTTCGATCAAACTTTGTAAAAGACCCTGCACCCGGTCAGCCTTGAGGGTGCCTTTAGCCTGGCCCAAATAAATACCCAGCAGCAGTAAGTCGGCCAGGGAAGTTACAAAGGCTTTGGTGCTGGCAACCCCGATTTCCGGCCCGGCGTGCATGTAAATTACCCCGTCCGAAACACGGGCCGCCTGGCTGCCGACTACATTCACCACCGACACGACTTTGGCTCCTTTGAGCCGGGCTTCTTCGATGGCGGCCAAAGTATCCACCGTCTCGCCGGATTGCGTGATCGCAACTAGCAGGTGGTGAGGCGTCAGGATCGGGTCGCGGTAGCGAAACTCGCTGCCGTAATCCACCTCGACCGGCAACCGCACCAGTTCTTCGATCATAAATTTGGCGATCAAGGCGGCATGCCAGCTTGTACCGCAGGCCACGACGGTTACTTTCTCGATTGCGGCCAGTTCTGCCGGGCTAAATTTAAGGTCTTCCAGACGGACGCTGCCGGTTTCAAGATTAACGCGGCCCCGGATGGTATCGGTCAGAGCTTGCGGCTGGTCGTAAATCTCTTTTTGCATAAAATGCTTGAAGCCGCCCTTTGCCGCCGTAATCGCGTCGGTATTGACGATAATTACTTCTTTGGTGATCGTTTGGCCCGCCGAGTTGAAGAAAGTCACGTCTTCGCGGGTTATTCGCACCACCTCGCCGCTTTCTAAAAAGCTCATTCGGCGGGTATGGGGTAGAATAGCCGGAATGTCGCTGGCGACGTAATTTTCGCCGCTATCCTGCGGGCCGTAGCCAATCACGACTCCTCCGGCGTTGGAAAGTCGGGCCGCTACAATTTTGTCGGGGTCGGCCACCGAAAGGGCTACGATTGCCGCCGTTCCTTTGATTTCAGCCAGCACCAGCAGCATGGCGGCTTCCAGGCTCAACCCATCTTGGACCATGTGCATTTCGAGCAGGTGGGCCAGCACTTCCGTATCGGTTTCGGACTGAAATTTATAGCTGTAACCTTGCCGGGTCAGGTCTGCCTTGAGTTGAAGATAGTTCTCGATAATGCCGTTATGCACCACTACGACCAAATCCTGCGGCCCGCGGTGAGGATGGGCGTTTATTTCGGTCGGTTTGCCGTGGGTGGCCCAGCGAGTATGGCCCATGCCGATAGTGCCGTGCGGCCCGTGGCCGTTCTCACTGGCAAGAGCATCGGTCAGGTTGCCTAGCTTGCCCACGCTTCGCCGGGTCTCGATTTCGCAGTTAGCGTTTATAATCGCTACTCCCGCCGAGTCGTAGCCGCGATATTCAAGCCGCTGTAATCCGCCAATTATGACCGGCAGTGCCTCGCTTCGGCCTACATAACCAATTATTCCGCACATCTATGTTGTTACCTCCGTGTTAGTGGTCGAGAGCCAGGGACGAGAGAAAGCCTAACGGCTAACCTTGTTCCCTCGCTCGTGTTCTACAACCTGAATGTCCGTGTGCCGCGTGCTTCTTTGGGGACGCGGGCGAAAACGGTGTCAAATAGTTCATCAAAATCTTGTATATGGCGTGAAGAAATTACGTACTCGTAGTGTAGATTATCGTCGGTAGTTTTGGGTTCTTCTACCGAAGCGGGGTCGGCGGTGGCGGTAGGTTCGACCGAGGCCGGGGCGGGAGCTTTAAGTTCTGAGGCCGTGACTGCACTAGAGGTCGGAGCCGGAGTAAGAACCGCTTCGGGCTTCCAGCGCACCAGTAAGCCCCGAAAACTGGCCGGAAACAATCCGCCTTCTACCGCTACATCCGCCACACTCACATAGGTTACTGCTTCCAGAGGAATATCCGCTTCGATGACGGGTGGCTTCACCGAGAGGTCTTGTACTACCAGACGGGTGTCGTCCAACACAATTTGTTTAGGCTGAATACGCATGATCCAATAAACGACTGCCGTCGTCACCGCCAACACGAGCAGGGTTACGACCATCACAATTATGGCTCCGCCCCAATCGAAGGTTCCGCCGGTAGATTTATTATTGTTGAGCAGCCCGATCACCAGCAACGCTCCCAGCCCGTAAGAGAGCAACGCGCTGACAAAGGCAAACCAGAACCCGGCATTGCGCGTAGGGTAGCGAGGTTTGTAGATTTTTTGCATAGCGGCATTATACATCAAAAACAAAAAGGCAGGAAGATTTTTGAGGGTTCTGGCTCGACATTCTAAAAAAGAAAACTCGCTGATTTTTATTCGTTCCGTTCCCCCGGTCAGTTTGTTACAAAAATATAGGGTTCCCTAGATGTGAACAGGTTGCTTGTAGAGTAAATATAAGATGACACCTAGTATTACTTTTTTTACAAAATTTGGGGAATTTGCAGCTTAAAATTACCCCGATTCATAAAGAAAGATATTAAAGAAAGGTAATTATGAACTCTACTACACTAATCGGGGATGCATACAGGCTCGGTCGCTTGAACACTGAAACTGAGCGACTGATTTTACAGGCTCAACTTTTTCAGCCTTTTACCCGGCAAGTTTTTCAAGAGGCCGGAATTGTGCCGGGAATGAAAGTTCTGGATGTGGGAAGTGGAGCGGGGGATGTCGCGCTACTACTGGCCGAACTGGTTGGCCCGCAGGGTCAGGTTGTCGGTGTGGATACGAACCCACTTATTTTAGAAACGGCCCGCCGCCGAGCTAGAGAAGCTGGCCTGACTAATGTAGTTTTTCTGTCGGGTGACATTGCTTCGTTAAAGCTGGCCCAGGATTTTGATGCTGTAGTCGGACGCTGGATTTTGATGCACCTGAATGAACCGGCGGCAGTCCTGCGTACCTTGAAAGACTACGTTCGTTTGGGCGGTCTGGTAGTGTTTCAAGAAACCTATTTTGGAACAGATTTGGTCTCTTATCCACCGTCGCCAACACTTCAACAGATGCAAGAATGGCTGAAGCCTATACTGGGCCAGCAACCGCCTTTTCGCTCTGAAATGGGCCTTAAAATGTATTCTCTTTTCCAGGAGGTCGGATTGCCGGCTCCTCAAATGCGCGTTGATACTCTGATCGGGGGTGGGGAGGAGTGGCCGGGGTACGAGCTTATCGCCGAAACGGTGCGTAGACTCCTACCTGCAATAGTTAAGATGGGCCTCCTAAACCTCCAGGAAGCTCAGATTGACAGTCTGGCCGACCGGCTACGCGCCGAGGCAGTTCGTAACAATAGCCTGATAATGCTCTCTCCCGTGGTTGGAGCCTGGGCGCGTAAAGCTTGAGCCTGCCTATTTTAAAATCTCGCCCCACACTTTTGCGGCGTCGGTCAGGGCGTCTTTGGGCGATTTATCGGTCGTCCAGATTGCTTTTTGAGCGTCATAAAGGGCATTGAGTAGCTTCTCGCGCTGGCCGGGCTTGAGCGGTGAGGGCAATAAGCTTTCCGGGGCGCGGCCCCGGTCGAGTGTTGCGGCCATAATCGAACGAGCCTGCGCCAGTGGTTCGTCCTGGCTGGTTACATAAGGATCGCTCAAGGCTTTTTTGAAGCTCGGCACTTTCAAACTGGCATAGCGGGCGAAGGTCAACTGGTTTTCGGCGGTGTTGAGAAAGCGCAGGAAAGCCAGAGCCTCAGTCGCTTTGCCGGAAGCTTTAGGAATGGCCCAGCCGCTAATATCGAGCGGCAAAATGTTGGCTTTGCTTGTCAGGTAAGGGACGACCAGCGTATTGTTGTAGAGGTCGGCGTTGGCGTTTTTAAGGCCCGGCAAAAGCGGCGTTCCGTCCAGCACCATCACCAGCCCACCCGCGCTGTACTTTTTAAGCGCGTCGGCGTAATCTTTGCTCAGGCCGTCCGGGTCAAACACGCCTTGCATGCGCTTATCTTTGTAATACTGCCACCGGGCCAGCGTGCCGCTCGAAGGAAAGGCAGTCTGGCGGGCTTTGCCATCGCCACTGATATTATAGAGCGGCGCGTCCTCCATCATAAAATCTACCAGCGGGTCGGGCTTGACCCAGACCGGCAACACGTTATCGCCGGTTTTTTTTGCCAGGGTCGGCAGGAGCGGGTCGAGGTCGGTCAGGGTCGCCGGAGTCTTGGCCGGGTCGAGGCCCGCGCCCTGCCAGAGTCGCTTGTTGATAATGGTGACACGGGTACTGGCAAGCCAGGGCATGCCGTAACTGACCGAGCCGATCCGCAACGCTTCCCAGGTGGCCGGAACAAAATCATCTTTGAGGCTGCTACCGCCTAAAACGGTCAGGTCGGTCAGGTTGCCGTTGGCCCCGAACTGGTACAGGTCGCCTTCCTCGAATAACACCAGGTCAGGAGGGGTCAGCTTACCCGGTTGAGCCAGGCTTTCCTCGAATTTCCTGGGCAAATCGGCTCCAAAATCCAGCCAGTCAATTGTGGTATTGCGGTTGCGTACCCGGTAGGCATCAATCTGATCGTTGATAAACTTTTCGTAATTGACGTTACCCTTCCAACCACTCGTCCAGACGGTCAAGACCTTGCGGGTATCTGGGCCGGGCGGGATAGGCGTGGGTAGCGGCTGACCGTTTGAGGCCGCCTGCCCTACGATGCCGGAACCGGTACTCTGGCTGGTCGGGCCGGGCGTCGGGCCGGTGGCGGTCGGGGGTGGTTTGGTCGGTTCGTCGGCACAGGCAGCCAGGATTGTCATTGCCAGCCAAAGCAGGGCGGCCAGCAGCCCAAACCGGGCCGAATTAAAGGGCTTGATTAAATTACTCACAAAATTCCTTCATGCAAAAGTTGTTGCCGCTAGGCTCTACCTTCCCGGCAGGCCACAGGCGGTAGTTTACCCCATTGCCCGGCAGACTTCAAACCGGGCCTGGGTTGGGGCTGGCTTTTTAGGCCAAAATCCCTGGCCAAAACTCTCCCAATTGTGGCGCGTCGCCCCGATTTGTAGTATCATGTGGAGGTATCTAAAATTGGCGGCATTTAATGCGGCCTTATATTTATTAAAGTAAAAAGCGGTTAGACAAACTCATTTAAAAAAGTTGGGAAGGTAAGGGCAAGTGGCAACGGTAGTAGTAGCGATGAGCGGTGGCGTGGATAGCTCGCTCACGGCAGCCCTGATTGCCGAACAGGGTCACGAGGTTATCGGTATCAATATGCGGCTGCACGGTGGCGGCAGCGAAGAGGACGAGGGACAGTATTCGCTCAGCAAAAGTTGCTGCTCGATTGTCGAAATGCAAGACGCCCGCAAGGTCTGCCAGCAAATCGGGGTGCCTTTTTATGCCATGAACTTCGAGAAGGAGTTTCAGGCTTCGGTTATAGATTATTTCATGGCCGAGTACGAACGAGGCCGCACGCCTAATCCCTGCCTGGCGTGCAACGCCTACTTGAAATTCAAATTTTTGCTCAACAAGGCTCTGGCTCTGGGAGCGGATTACCTGGCGACCGGCCACTATTGTCGCAACGACCTCAACCCGGCCACCGGCAAATACGAACTTCGTAAGGCCGTAGATGGCTCGAAGGATCAAAGTTACGTGCTTTATATGCTCAACCAGAGCCAGCTTAGCCGGGTGATGTTTCCTCTGGGCGGTTTGACCAAAGCACAGACCCGCCAGATGGCGGCGGAACGCGGCCTGGCGACGGCAGACAAGCCCGAAAGTCAGGATATTTGCTTTGTGGCAGGCGGCGATTACCGCGATTTCCTGACCCGCAAAGCCGGAGAGCAAATAGCCGTCCCCGGCCCGATTGTAGACCTCTCCGGGCAGGTGGTGGGGCAGCATAACGGTTTGCCTTTTTACACGGTCGGGCAGCGCAAGGGTCTTGGAGCCGTCATGAGCCGTCCGACTTATGTGCTAAAGCTGATGACCGAAACTAATACGCTGGTGGTGGGTGAGGACGCCGATTTGCGCTCGTGCCAGGTAGAGGCTGAGGCGGTTAACTGGGTCGGTAGCGATTGGCCTCAGTCGCCCGTGCGGGCTGACATCAAGATTCGTTATAAGGCTCAGGAAATGCCCGGCCTGGTCGAGCCGTTGGACGAAACTACCCGGACTGCCCGCATTACGCTTGACCGGCCTATTCGCGCAGTTACGCCCGGCCAGGCCGTCGTATTCTATCAGGATGACCTCGTGCTGGGCGGCGGTATCATCGCCTAGACTAGAGCCAGGATTAGCCGTCCTTATCTGCGGCGGCTAATCTTTGCTTCACACTCTCAAACGGAACAGCTTATGACAACCCTCATTTTATTTTTGCTACTGGCCGGGGTCAGCGGGTTTGGCTTTCACCTCGTGTTCGGTCGCAGTATTTCAAGTATTCCTTTCTACCTGCTGGCTGCTTTCGGCGGTGCGACGGTCGGCTTTACGGCTGCAATGGTGTTGGGCTGGAAGGCTCTGAGCGTGGGAGGACTGCCGGTGCTGACAACTCTGGCCGGAGCGATCTTATTCCTGACGCTGGTGCAGCGTATTCAGGTCGAAGAGTAGGTTTTCTTTTAATCTCAAGCTTTCCTTATTTTTAGCTTCCAGACAAATCTATGCTTATACCCGACCTCGAAAGAGTGTACCGTCAGCTAGATCAGGTATTCAAAGTGGCCCTGACCGACCCCTACCCGCACGACCTGGGCCGGATGCGCCGTCTGCTCGAACGCCTGGGTAGCCCGCACGCTGCTTATCCCTCGATTATAATTACCGGCTCCAAAGGCAAAGGTTCGACGGCTACTTTTCTGGCCGCCCTCTTAGGCTCGAACCTGGGCCTGTTCACCGGGCCGCACCTGCATAGCTACCGGGAACGGATCAAGCTGAATGGGCTTGAGGTCGGGCCGGAGCGATTCGTCGCCCTGTTCGACCAGGTGTGGCAAGCTATCGAGGCTGATCCGGCCCAGGAATTCATCAGCCGTTTCGAGATTTTAACGGCGATGGCTTTTCTCTATTTCGCCCAGGAGCGGGTAAGACTGGCGGTGCTGGAAGTCGGAATGGGCGGACGCTACGACGCTACCAACACCGCTCTCAATGTACCTCTGGCTGTTTTCAGCCCCATCGAACTCGAACATGTGCGTAACCTCGGCCCGACGTTGGCCGATATTGTCGGCCATAAATCCGGCATAATGCGCCAGGGCGGGCAGGCGATCACCGCCCGCCAGACCCCTGCTGTGCTGGCGATGCTGCAAGAGGCCGCGCTCAAGACCGGGGCGACCTTGCGTCCGGCGGCTCAACTCTGGCGTTACCAGGACGACTCTTTATCGCTTGAAGTAGCGGGCGGAAAGTTGCGCCAAACTTTCGAGGCGAGTGGGCCGGATGGTGTAGGGCAGACCTTGCATAGCGGGCTGGCCGGAACTTTTCAGGTTGAAAACGCGCTGACGGCTCTGGCTGCCGCCGAGGTTGCCGCTGAACTGGGACTGAGTGGGCCTCCCAACCCGGCGGCCCTGGCCGGAGCGGTTATACCCGGTCGCCTCGAAGGAGTCGGAACCGCGCCTGTGGTGCTGCTGGATGCCGCCCACACTCCTAACGCGATGCGCGAACTAGGGCGTAGCCTGGCCGAGATCGGCGGTAGGCCGGTCTGGGTGTTGGGTTTTTTGCGGGATAAATTAGTCGGTCAGATGTTGAACCTTTTGCCCCTCTCTGCTGCAACGGTCTTTCTGGTAGATATTCCTTCTCACCGCAACGCCGGACCGGATTATATCAAGAGTCAGTTAGGCCAGACCCCGGCCCGACTTTACGAAGGTCTGACTTTGCCGCAGGCGCTGGCCGCGGCCCGCCAGGAAGCTTCCAGTCTGGTTGGCGGGTACGTTTGTGTGACAGGTTCGCTCTATCTGGTGGCTCAGGCCAGGGCCGTCCTCGGTCTCCTCGACCCTGCCACGGCGGAAGAGGCCGAGCTTATTGTGCGGTTGGAAAAAGAGCTAATTTCTTGAGGAGAAAGTCCTGGTTTTAGAAAAAGGGTACTTTCTTCTTAAATAAAACATTGCACTTCCAAAAAGCAGGTATTATCATAAGACGCCAAGCAGCAACAGGGCATATAACGGTAATCGAAGGTAATCGAAGGAAATTTGTATTAGCGAACGCTACTTTCGAGGGTCAGTTTTAGACCTTAACTCAATCCTTTAGCAAAGAACCTTAAAGGCTAATTGCACCTGCCGTAATTTGCAGTACAATTTGTAAGCGAAAAGACGGCCTGGCCGTCCTATCAAAGCCAATTTTGGAGTGTTTCCTGAGCCGTATGAGGCAAAGCCAATCCCAGTTCTTCCCCGCTTTAGAACATTCCATGTAGAAAGAGAGTATTATACAAGTGATTAACCCTGATAAGAATGGTTTAGTGTTGGGTAATCTAAGCGAGTTGAAGGTTGAAGCCCCTTCACTTAATGGTAACGGTAGCAGTAAGAACGGTAGCAACAAAAAAAGAGCTAAAAAAGGGAGTTTATTATTGCCAGCCTTTGAGCGTGAAGTAACCGCCGATAAAACTGCCGGTACTGCCGAGAACCAGGCCGCTAACGCTAAAATGGAAGAGAGCCTGCGAGAAATTCTGGCCGACCTGGGCGAAGACCCTGACCGCGACGGCTTGAAAGATACGCCCGGTCGAGTGCGCCGCAGTCTGGCTTTCTTGACCGATGGCTATACCAAAGATGTCAACGAGGTGCTGGGTAGTGCCGTTTTCGAGGAGAGCTATGACGAAGTAGTGCTGGTACGCGATATCGAGATGTACAGCATGTGCGAACATCACATGTTGCCCTTTTATGGTAAGTGCCACATTGCCTACATACCCGACGGCAAGATTGTGGGTCTGTCGAAGTTGCCGCGCATTGTAGATGTATTCAGCCGCCGCTTGCAGGTGCAGGAACGCCTGACTACTCAGATTGCTCACGCCCTGGACGAACTCTTGCACCCGGCAGGTGTTGCGGTCGTGACCGAAGCCTACCACCTGTGCATGATGATGCGGGGTGTTCAAAAACAAAACTCCAGCACCGTCGCCAGTTGTATGCTAGGAGCTTTCCGCGACGACAACAAGACCCGCCAGGAATTTATGAACCTGATTCAATCTACCCGCAACATTTAGGTTGATAAGTTGAATTGAACCGAAAAAAGGAACTAACTCTTGAAAAAGAGTTAGTTCCTTTTTTCGGTTCAACTTTTCGATGTACCAGGAACTAAAGATTGGCAAGCTCGGCCAGGCGGATGTCGCCGGTATAGAGGGCGCGACCGATGATGACCCCTTCGGCTCCCAGTCCGGCCAGGCGGCGCACCTGTTCGGCCCGCGCCAGGCCACCACTGGCAATCACTGGTCGCCCGGCAGCGGCCTGGAATTCCGTGAAAGCGGTATAGTTTGGCTCGGTCAGGGTACCATCGCGGCTGATGTCGGTGTAGATGAAGCGTTTTGCCCCCAATTCGGCCAATCGCGCCGCCAGGAGGGTAGCCTGTACCGTCGAAGTTTCGGTCCAGCCTTCGACTGCCACCAACCCGTCACGGGCGTCAATGCCGATTACAATTCCTTCACCGTATTCGCGGCAAAGTTGGCCGGTTGTTTCGGGGTCGCGCAGAGCTACCGTCCCCAGGATTACCCGGTCAATGCCCCGGCCTAACAGGTCGGTTACTGTCTGGGCGTCACGAATACCGCCGCCAACTTCCACCGGCAACCCGCTTCCGCGTTTAATTTCCTCGATTACAGCCAGGTTGAGCGGTTTCCCCGCCTTTGCCCCGTCCAGGTCTACCAGATGCAGGTAGCGCGCTCCTTCATCCCGCCAGCGGCGGCCTACCTCGGCAGGGTCATCACTAAAAACCGTCACCTGGGCATAATCACCCTGATAAAGCCGCACACACTGGCCGTCTTTAAGATCAATGGCCGGGAAAATTAGCACTCTTTCAACTCCTAATAAAATAGCGGCCTTGCCAGGCAAAGCCGCCGATGGTTCTTAAAAATTTTAGAAACGCACTCGCTTGTTCGAGCCGGTAAATAAACCTACTACCCAGACCACCACGACTGCCCCTATTACGGCACTGAGTAACTGACCCAGGAAACCAAAGGGGTAAAAGCCGATTGCCCGCAAGAGCCAGCCGCCGACAAAAGCTCCGACTACGCCCAGAACTATATCCAGCAGGATCGAATTGCTGCGACGTCCGGTCAGGGCATTAGCCACCAGTCCCGCCACCAGGCCGATGATCAATAACCAAATTAATTCCATCGTGGAACCTCCCTAGATAGCCAGCGTGTCCAAACGCCCTTCTATCTGACTAAAAATAATTCTGCCATCTACTTTTGAATAAGTGAGGCTGCCGGATTGCACTCAGCCGCTTAATCCTGCCTGCTTGAAGTAGATACGCAGACGGGGCCGGGAAGGTTACAAATTGGGTGAGAGGCTGGTTCTAATTCTTTCGCCCGTAGTATTCCATAAAGTCCAACGGAGCGGCAGGTTCTACTCGTTTTACCAGCCAGCCCTGCGTGGGGGGGGTGCCGTTAGCATAGCAGGATTTACCTTCACTCCCGCTTTCGCTTTTCAGCGAAACTTGTTTCCAGATTGTAATGGTGTACAAATCGGTGGTGGCCTGAGCCGCCGGTTCGCCCGGCAGGTACGTGTAACGCCCGTAATTGTTGAGCGCGTGGCTTAAAAAGTCTGGTTTATCGGGAGTATTCTCCGGCTGCTTTGCCATTTGCTACCCTCTCGTCATTCTAATTTTTTAACCAGAATAGGTTTGCTGGCCTGGGTTAGTTCGATTGTACACTTTTCCTGACCGAAAGTAAAGAAAAAATTAACAAAGTGTGAAAATTAGAGGTACATTCCTTTTTGGTATGCAAAATGCACTGGTTTATCTTTTACTGTTGGTTCAATTCAGGTGGTGAAACGGGCCTAAAAGGGATTAGAAAAAGGGGGAGAAATGCAAAATCAAATTAGAACACGCCATTTTTGGAAAGCCGACCGCTTCCGGGAACGTTTAGGTTGGTCGGTGCTGGTCGGCCTCGTGCTGGCGATAGTGCTGGTGACAGGTTTTGGGTTTGTAGCCTCTAGCATACTTAAAGACCAGTGGGCCGGACTAGATTATAACGTGCAAACGGCCATCCGTGACCTCAACAGCCCGTTTTTTAATTATTTGTTTAGTTTTTTCACCTTTATTGGCGGCGGCGAAGGCACTTCTTTGCTGGCCTTACCGGTGCTGGCCCTTTTGATCTGGCGTAAGCACTACCGCCTGGCGGTGCTTCTGGTTCTGGCACTGGCCGGGGGTCAACTTCTCAATACTATTTTCAAAGATTTTTTTCATCGCATCCGGCCTGACCTGGCCGACCCCGGCACGGCGGCAGTCGTCCGTCCGCTTTCTTACAGTTTTCCCTCCGACCACGCTACTATGTCTTTGTGCTATTTTGGGATGTTGGCTTACCTCGCCTTTACCTTTATTCGCCGAATGCTCTGGCGAGGTTTGCTGATCGGCTTAATGGTACTGATAATCCTAATGGTCGGACTAAGCCGGATTTACTTTGGTTTTCATTACCCGACTGATGTTCTAGGGGGCTGGCTTCTAGGCGGTTTCTGGTTATGCAGTCTGCTGACCGGACTACACCGACCGATCCAGAAAGACGAAAACGTGTCTGTTCGGTGAGTAAAAAAATTTCTTTGCGTTTTTGTTACAAAAACGTCATAACATTGAGACAAAAAGGGGTAGTCGCGTTGCCAAGAAAGTCTTATAATACTAATAAGCTTTAAGGGATTATTTTCACAAGTTGGGATTATAGGTACCAGTACAGGGTACCCCAGGATGGCCTGGGTTAAATGTGGGTAGAGTCTTACCAAAAGGGATAATTTAATGATGAACGCTATTTCTACCGTTTCCACGCTCCCTTTGATTTTAGTGGTTGACGATGACGAAAGCCTGCGAGGACTAACTCGCTCCTTTCTAACGCGAACAGGCTACCGGGTAATCGAGGCGGCTAACGGGATAGAAGCCCTGGCCCGGTACGAACAAGATCGGCCCGATCTGGTGCTTCTCGATGCGATGATGCCGCAATTAGATGGTTTCGAGACTTGCATTCGCTTACGGCAGGATTTTGATGCACCGCATTTGCCGATCATCCTGATTACGGCGTTGCGGGATGAGACTTCGATTGAGCGAGCTTTTCAAGTCGGTGCAACCGATTATGTAACCAAGCCGGTACACTGGCCGGTCCTATTGCGGCGGGTAGGTCGCATTCTCGAACTAAGCCAGGCTGAAAAAGAATTGCAACACGAACGCGATTTTGCTCGTCAGGTGATGAATACGCTCGGCCAGGGTGTCGGTGTCACTAATCTGGAACTAGGTTACGAATATGTTAACGCGGCTTACGCTGGTATGCTGGGTGTCAGCCCCCAGGCTCTGCTCGGTCGGTCGCACCGTAATTTCACCTTCCCGGAGGACGCTTCGATTTTAGCTCGTTTTGAGGAACAATGGAAGAACGGGGACATTGCTCATCTTGAAACCCGTTTACGCCATACTGACGGTTCGGTTGTGTATGTCCTGGTGACTGCTTCCCCTCGCTGGGAGGACGGTAAATTAGTTGGAGGAATTTTTGCCGTTACCGATCTAACTCACCGGCGGCGGGCTGAGCAGCAATTGCAAGAGAGCGAAGAGCGTTACCGGGTAGTAGTAGCCGCTCTGGAAGAAGGTATAGTGCTGCAAGATAGCAAGGGACATATTCTGACGGCTAATAAGAGTGCCGAGCGTATCCTGGGGCTGACTGAGGATCAGTTGCGGGGCTTGACCTCACTTGACCCACAGTGGAGCGCGATCCATGAAGACGGCTCGCCTTTTCCCGGCGAAACGCACCCGGTTTTCCTCAGCTTGCAAACCGGCCAGCCCCAATCAGGCGTGATAATGGGGATTCAAAAGGTCGGAGGTGAGCTTGGCTGGCTCTCGGTCAACTCGCAGGCTCTCTTTCGGCCCGATCAAACCGAACCCTATGCTGCGGTAGCTTCCTTTACCGATATTACCGACCGGCGACAGGCCGAGCATAAGCTAAGTCGCCAGGCATTCTATGATGCCCTGACCGGCTTACCCAACCGCTTGCTTTTTCAGGAACGCCTGGAACATAGTCTGGCTCAGGCTCGGCGGCGGAGCGAAATGCTGGTAGTTGGCCTGATTGACCTGGATGGTTTTAAGGCCGTCAACGATAAAGCCGGTCACGCCGTCGGCGATCAGCTTTTAATCGAAGTCGCCCGGCGGTTGCGATTGGCCTTGCGCGAGGAGGATACCGTGGCCCGGTTGGGAGGGGACGAGTTTACTTTCCTCTTGCCCGGCCCTAGCGGGCCGGAGGTGGCCTTGCAAATAGGCCAGCAGTTGCGCCAGTGCCTGGCCTCGACTTACGAAATCGGGGGAGAGTATTGGTACGTGACCGCCAGTGTTGGCCTCAGCCTCTACCAACCTTTGGAAAGCAGCGAGGTCGAGCGAAACCGAAAAATCACTCGCTACGAAATGCTCCAGCTTGCCCCCCAAACCGTCCGGCAAGACCAGAGCGAAACCGCGGCCCGGTTGCTCAAAGAGGCTGACCGGGCGATGTACGAGGCTAAAGGCGAAGGCAAAAACGGCTGTCGGCTTTACCGGTCTGCCCAGATGGTTTTCAATTCTTAATGCAGCCGGGCGAAGCCCTACCCTGGGAGTTCAGCTAGGCCGAGGTCGCTAAAGACGGCCTCTGTAAGTAAGGTTCGCCTGAGGGTAAAATAAGGAGAACTTGGGCCACCGACAAGCTCTCCCGTAAAAGTACCCGCAATTATCTACCTTAATGGGTTACCTTAATGGGTTACCTTAACGGCTTATCTTAACTCAGAGCCAGCTCGAAGGCGGCTTCTTGCATTACCCCGCTGAGTGTGGCGTAGACCTCGGCCCAGGCTGCGGCAGTTTCGGCGGTAAAGCTATCGCCCAGACCCGCTTCGAGTGTCCACAGCAAAGCCTCTCCGACAACCTGATAATGTTGCGGGCGCACGCCGTAACCGACATGACGCTGGCCGAGCTTTTGCACCGCCGGTATAAGGGTGTCCAGGCGGTCGAGACCAGCTACGGCTACTCGCAACATATTCATTAGTTTGTGGCCTTGCTCGGCCATATCTCCGCGAAAGAGGTTTTGCAAAGCTGGATCGAGCTTAAAAAGTCGAAAGTAAAATAATTCTGCCGCCGCCTCAGCCATGGGTAGAACCTGCTCGAAAGATTTTTGAACTAACATTTTAGTTTCGGGTGTCATTGGTTTTGTCCTCTTCCTTTTTGTTAATTTTATTGAAACGAGGAGGATGATTTAATTACCATCCTCCCGGCTGGTTAAGTTATGGGGTTAAAGGTAGTAGCCCTGAATGTCAATGGTAAAATCAGTTGGTCGTCGGAGAAAGATTTTGAATTTAGCTGTATTGGCTCCTGTACCCAACGAGACAGCAAAGGTAGTCGAAGTGCTGATACCACCGGGGTAAACCAGGTTGGCTATGGTCGGCGTACTCGCTAAGTTTGCTGAGTAGATGGTGGCATACGGAATACCGCCTGGATTACTGGGGTTAATAATGTCAATTGACCCGAAGATTGCGGTAGGATTAGACGGGATGGCATCCCCATCAGTTCCAAGAATTGTGGTGATTGAGTTATCTGAGAGTGGTTTCTTAGCACCTTTACTTATGCGTGTATCTACGATACGGATTGGATCGATGATATGCATTGCACCGGAAGTGCTTGGCCCGCTCATCTTGCGCCATAAGCCTGGATTACCATCTGCCACGCAGTACCATAATTCGCCTGCACTATCCCGGTAAATTTCGCCAATGGTGTGTTTGTCCGAGCGGGTAGTGGGCTTGGCTCCGCTAGAAAACAAGGAAATAGCAGCTCGTCCCCCACCTAACATCGCTCCATAAAAGTTAGTAGAGTTGGCAAACAAAGCTTGGCCCTCCACACTCGTCGCCACCAGGCCCGCGGCTTTGAGGCTTCCTTTGGCATAAACCGCGGCGGCGAAATCGCCACTGGCTTCACCTCTTACGCCGTTGGCGGTTTCGCCGCCGGCAATGCCGTACACGCCCATACCACTCGAAGAATTGCTCGTGCCTTGCACCCCTACTGCTGCTCCGCTCGCTTGGGATGTGCCAGCACCATAAACGCCGATGCCATCAACACTGTCGCTCTTGCCATAAACGCCTTTTAACTTTCCAGCCGTGCCACTGGTGTAGCCATAAATGCCATTGGCACTAATAATATTGCTGCTGGCGGTGTTTTCGGCGGAAACAGTGCTATCGCCTGGGTAGTTGCCGACAAAGACACCCTGGGCGGCCTCGGCTGCCGGAGTTTGGCTGATCATGGAGGCCGCACCGAGGGCCGTCATACCTGCTGCCGCCCCGATTGCGGCTTGCCGCAGCAGTCTGCGCCGACTCGTAGGCCGGGCTTCCCCAGGAGTAGTAGCGGTGGTGACGGTAACTGACCTCTCACTTAATTGCGCTTGTAGTCGAGTGACAGTTTCTTGCAAATTCTCTAAACGCTTGTTTAATTCGGTCAGTTCAGTGGGCCGAGTTGTTTCGCTCATTGTTTTCCCTTCATTACGGTTTTGTTTTCTTCGGGTTGCTCATTCAACCTGTGCCTAGTGTAATTGCTGGAAGGGAGAGTTACATCCTCAATATGAGGTAATCTTTGCCGTGTCGGTATACCCCAAGTAGGGGATTATGCTACCGGGTTCAAAGAAATTTTTATAGATTGACAACATTCGATACGTTTGTTATGATGTAATCATGAAAGACAAAGTTGAAATAATTAACCAGACAAGAACTGTCACGCAACTTGATTGTTGCGAACCTTCGACGCAGCGAAAGCTTCCTCAAGAGCAGTTCGACCAAAGGGCCAGGCTGTTTGCCGCTCTAGCCGATCCTACCCGGCTGGCTATTTTGCATCTTTTAGCCAGTAGCGAAAGTAATGGCGAGGTGTGCGTGTGTGATATAACGGCAAGCTTTACGCAAGGGCAACCGACGATTTCGCACCACCTGCGCTTGCTACGAGAAGCGGGCTTAATTGTCGGAGACAAGCGCGGGAAGTGGGTTTATTATTCGTTAGTTAGAAGTCGCCTTGAAGAAATTAAACAAATACTTGATCAAATGGTAAATTTGCCTGCCTTCGTATAGGCTTTTTCTTGGCCGAATAAATTAAAATTTATCAATCTAACGAAAGAAAAAGGCGTGTTGCCTATTCAACCCTCTAATGGGCAGACAGTTCTGCCTGACGCCCTGACAAACTGGCGGCGGGCGGGACGGCTTCGACGCTATGGAGCCGAAGGGGTCGGTACTTTCTTTATCGTTCTGGCGTCAGGCAGTACCGGCGTCAATCCCCAGCAAGGTTTGCTTGGCGCGGCTCTGGTTGCGGGTCTGGCGGTGACGGCAATGATCTACGCTTTGGGCCACATCTGCGGAGCGCACTTTAACCCCGCAGTCACACTGGCTTTTACCCTGACCCGGCATTTCCCCCGGCGAGAAGTCCCAGGCTATGTTTTCTCCCAACTGACCGGGGCAAGCCTGGCTGCCGGGTTTCTCAAGCTGCTTTTTGCGGGAACGACCGGGTTAAATCCGAGTGTTCCGGCGGGAAGTCCCTGGCAAGCTCTGGGAGTAGAAAGCGTCCTGACTTTCCTCTTGATGTTCGTCATTACTTCGGTAGCGACCGATAGCCGG
Source organism: Chloroflexia bacterium (assembly GCA_038206175.1). Taxonomy (GTDB): domain Bacteria; phylum Chloroflexota; class Chloroflexia; order Chloroheliales; family Chloroheliaceae; genus 54-19. The sequence continues at coordinate 7,266 of JBBRBE010000001.1, read as the reverse complement.
GCGGTCGGGCAGTCGGCAGCCCTGGCTATTGGTCTGAGCGTCGTAACGGCAATTTTAATTGGCGGGCCAACTTCGGGAGCTTCGATGAACCCGGCCCGTTCGTTCGGCCCGGCCTTATTTTCCGGCGTCTGGCAAGACCACTGGGTGTACTGGTTGGGGCCAATCCTGGGAGCAACGCTAGGCGTACTTGGTTACAAAGTTCTGCGTACCGAAGGGAGTTATCGTCATGAGCCTTAAATCCATTAAGAAAATATATATACACAATAAGCTATTGACAACTTGCCCTACACACGGAGTAGCTATTATTTCATCCAGTTGAGAAAATTGTGTATAAAATAACCCATTAACAACCTTCTATATGAGTGATAAAATAATATTCTACCTACTTACGTTTCTGACAAAACAACCTGAGGTTACTTTTAGCAAAAATTGAGGCAAGCTTCAAAGAAACGGCGGGCGTACTGATGTCTCCGCCGCAATCTTGGGTCGAAACTCAGATAACTAGGGGTTTTAAGCTTTTATTTGAATGGGTAGTAGTTGTTTCAAGTATTGTAGGTTTTTTTGCAGATACATATTGATGAACTTCGATGTAAACTGGGTACGGATAATAACACGGAGAGCAAATTATGAACCGACATTGTGGCTTTTTCGGACTTTGGGCGAAAAGGTTTAGGATCGCGCTGGTATTGGTGCTAGTTGAATTGAGCCTGGTGGCCTGTGGTGATAGTGTTGTGGGTACTGCCAGCCTGGGTGGAAGTGGGTCGAGTTTTGCCGCCCCCGCTTTTGCCAAATGGCAACTTCAGTTCAACCGGCAGTTCCCCGCCTTACCGCTCAACTACAACTCGGTTGGAAGCGGGCAGGGCCGGAGTGATTTTTTGACTGGTAAGACTGATTTTGGGGCATCGGATGTTCAGATCACAGCCGAGGAAGCTCAGGCGGCTAAAAAGAATCCTGACGAAATTATCCAGATTCCCCTGATGCTGGGGTCTATCGTGTTGGCTTTTAACTTGAGTGGTGTGAGAGACCTTAACTTCAGCCCGGAAGCAGTCTGTAGCATTTACACCGGAAAAGGTTTGCGCTGGAACGACCCCAAACTTCGCACTGACAATCCTAATGCGGCCTTGCCGGATGCCCCGATCAACCTCGTAGTGCGGGCCGATAAAAGCGGTACTACCGAAGTATTTACTCAGTATCTCTCCACAATTTGTCCTGATTTCAAATCTATTATCGGTGTATCGGGACTACCGGACTGGAAGAAGCTGGGACTAGAGGTAGACGCTGAACCTCAAAACGCCGGAGTAGGTCAGGAAGCCAGTTCAATTCAAGGAACGCTAGGCTACCTGGAACAGGACTATGCCCTATTGTACAATCTGGCTTACGCCAATCTTAAAAATGGGGCAGGCAAGTTTGTAAAGGCCACTAAAGACAGTATCAGTAGTGCGGTAGGCGATACGACCGAACTCAACCTGGCTTTACTCAATCGGCCTGGCGACAATACGTACCCGATTGTCACCACCAGTTATATCCTGCTTAATAGAAACTACCCGGACAGAGCCAAAGGCCAGGCCGTCGTGAAGCTGATACAATATATCCTGGGCGAAGGTCAGCAAGATATTAGAAGTTACGCTTACGTTGGACTACCGACCCCCTTAGTATCTATGGCTCAGAGTAAATTGAAGCAGGTTCAAGCCGGGGGAGAAGCGGTTCTCAAATAGCCGCTCAAGAATGAAGAAGAAAGGCTAAAAATGCAGCGAGTGTTATTTCTGTGTACTCACAATTCGGCCCGGTCGCAGATGGCCGAGGGTCTGCTGCGTGAAAGGGATAAAAGTGATTTCGAGGTTTTTAGTGCCGGAACGGAGGCTACTTTTGTACGGCCTCTGGCGATCCGAGCGATGGCCGAGATCGGTATCAATATCAGCCTGCAAAGCTCGAAGGTGCTGACCGAATACCTGGCCCAGCCCTTCGACTACGTGATTACGGTGTGTGACCAGGCCAACGAAAGTTGTCCGATCTTTCCCGGAGCCACCCGGCGGCTACATTGGAATTTCCCCGATCCCTCGAAAGCTGCCGGGAGCGAAGAGGAGCAGTTAGCGGTCTACCGCCAGGTGCGCGAGGCAATATCTAACCGAATAGAGGCCGAACTATTGCCTGAAACCGTCTTGACAACGACGCAGGAAAAATAGGCTAAGATACCTAAAAGCACATATTGACAATCTTCTATATGTTTGTTAGAATAAAGATACATAGTACAAAACATATTAGGGTCTGAACTCTTCAGACCCTAAAAATTCCACCAACACATTGATAAATGTCTATATATAGCAGAATTAGAAGGAAGAGGCCTGAGAAATATTACTGTTTCCAGGTAGTAAAACCCTTTTTGATTTTATTGAATAACCTTAGTGATTGGGAGAATTAAGATGACAATGACGCTTAGGGAGAAAACCACTCAGAACAGCGCGGTAGATTTTACTACTACAATGCGCGTACATGTAGCGACCAACGTATCGAACGTCGAGCGGATTTTACCGTTCTACCAGACCCTTTTTGGTCAGGCGCCAACGAAAGTACGGCCCGGCTATGCCAAATTCGAGGTAGCCGAACCGCCGGTCAATTATACCCTGAACGAGAACGCCGATTTTCGACCGGGCGGCACGCTTTCACATTTCGGTATCCAGGTGAAAAGCACCGAGGAAGTGTTGGCGGCCAAAGAACGCTTCCTGGCGGCAGGGCTGGCGACCTTTGACGAGGATAACGTGACCTGCTGCTACGCCGTGCAGGACAAAGTGTGGGTGACAGACCCCGATGGCAACAGTTGGGAAGTTTTTGTAGTGCTGGACGCCGATGCTCCGGTACATTCGGTTAATGCTCCTATGTCCGGGGCCGCGAGCAGTTGTGCCTGTGACACTGGCGCGACCACCCCCGGCGCGACGGCAGGCCGCAGCACTACTACAATCGAACTCAAAGCCAGTGGCACGGGTAAGTGTTGCTAAATTCGCTGAAACGCCCGCGCCGTACCTGGCTCACTTTAACTAGAATAAGAAATAACGCTGTGTTAGAGGTAACTCGCGGGCCGGTTCGCAGGTCAAAAGCTGGCCGTCGGCTCGCACTTCGTAGGTTTCCGGGTCAACTTCGAGGTGCGGTTGGGCGTCATTGTGGATCATCTGGGCTTTGCCCAGGTTTCGGCAATTCCGCACCGGGCTAAGGGTCTTTTGGAGATTTAGCCGCTCGGACAGGCCCGCCTCGTAAGCTGCTTGCGATACAAAAGTCAGGCCGGTTGCGGCCATCGCGCCACCAAAAGAGCCAAACATTGGCCGGTATAACACCGGTTGCGGGGTGGGAATCGAAGCATTGGCGTCGCCCATTGCGGCCCAGGCGATCAGCCCTCCTTTGAGTACCAGTTCCGGCTTGACCCCAAAGAAAGCCGGACGATACAGCACGAGGTCGGCCAGCTTACCTGGCTCAATCGAGCCGACCTCGTGGGCGATGCCGTGGGTCAGGGCTGGATTAATCGTGTACTTGGCGACATAGCGTTTAACCCGGAAATTGTCGTTCCTCTCTGAGTCTTCGGGCAAGGGGCCGCGCTGCACTTTCATCTTATGGGCCGTTTGCCAGGTGCGCGTTAGAACTTCGCCGACCCGCCCCATCGCCTGGGAATCACTCGATAGCATGGAGATCACGCCCAGGTCGTGCAGAATATCTTCGGCGGCAATGGTCTCGGCCCGGATACGGCTTTCGGCAAAAGCCACGTCTTCCGGCACTTGCGGATTGAGGTGGTGACAAACCATCAGCATATCGAGATGCTCGGCAATCGTGTTAATCGTGTAGGGCCGGGTCGGGTTGGTCGAAGAGGGCAGCACGTTAGGGTAGCCCGCAATCTTGATGATGTCCGGGGCGTGGCCGCCACCCGCTCCTTCGGTGTGATAGGTATGGATTGTGCGTCCAGCAATGGCCGCAACGGTATCTTCCAGAAAGCCCGCCTCGTTGATCGTGTCGGTATGAATAGAAGTTTGTACGTCATAGCGGTCGGCCACGCGCAAACAGGTATCAATTGCGGCAGGAGTAGTTCCCCAATCTTCGTGCAGTTTAAGCCCGATTGCCCCCGCCTCAATTTGCTGAGCCAGGGGTAATTCGGAAGAGGCGTTACCCTTGCCCTGGAACCCAAAGTTGAGCGGCCAGGCTTCGCTGGCCTGGAGCATCCGGGCGAGATTCCATTCGCCGGGAGTGCAAGTGGTTGCGTTCGTGCCGGTGGCTGGGCCAGTGCCGCCGCCGAGCATAGTCGTGACACCGTTGGAAAGAGCTTCGTAAATTTGTTGCGGGGCGATAAAGTGGATGTGGCTATCAATGCCCGCCGCCGTCACGATCATTCCTTCGCCCGCAATTACTTCCGTGCCTGGCCCGACGATCAGGGCCGGGTCTACTCCGTCCATCGTGTCAGGGTTGCCCGCTTTGCCGACTTTCACGATGCGTCCGCCTCGCACGCCGATGTCGCCTTTGACGATGCCCCAATGGTCAATAATCAGGGCGTTGGTAATGACTAGATCGAGGGCGGCCCCGGTCCCGTTAATCGGCGCGGTGCTGCTCTGGCCCATTCCATCCCGAATTACTTTGCCACCGCCAAAGGTTATCTCATCGCCGTAGAAAGTAAAATCTTGCTCTACCTCGATAATAAGCTCGGTATCGGCCAGGCGCACCCGGTCGCCCGTGGTCGGGCCGTACAGGTCGGCGTAAGTACGGCGTGGAATATTCAAGGCCATAGGGCGACTCCTGTTTTCTAGGTTTATTTGAGGTTTAGACGGTCAATTCCACTAACTGAGCGTCTAGCCGCCCTTCTTCGACCAGCAGCACGGCCAGACTGATCGGCAGTTTGAAACGGCGCGGCCCGGCGGCCCCCGGATTGAGGTAAAGCACCTCTCCCCGCTTTTCGAGCAGAGGTTTATGCGAATGACCGGCAATTACAGCCGAAAAGCCTTTGCTGGCCGGGTCAAACTCAAGCTCTTTGAGATTGTGCAGGAGGTAAAGCCGCGCTCCGCCGATCTCGACAATATCTCGCTCTGGAATTGTGGTGGCCCATTCGTCCCGGTCGTTGTTGCCGCGTACTGCCCGCACTGGCGCGATCCGGCCCAATTCCTCAAGAACCTGGGGCTTGCCGATGTCCCCGGCGTGGATGATCAGGTCGGAACCGGCCAGAGCTTGCCGGGCTTGAGGCCGTAGCAGCCCGTGTGTATCTGAAATGACCCCGATCCTGTAGCGCATAGCCGTCCTGCTAAATTTTAGACGAGTCGAGCGGGCGGTTTGAGCGAAGTCGGTTCGGTTTTGATTGCGGGAAGGCGCGTCAACTCGGAAGCCGCCGCCGGGTTACTTTTCACTGCTCCACCGCGCTTTTCTTGAATGATAAAGGCATTAACCACGGCGTTTAACCCGTTTACCACATTTTCCAGGTCGGAAGCACTGATCAAGTATTGCTGACTGTTGAGGCTAATGTTGCTGCTGATGCCACTCAGTTGCCGCATTGTTTCGGCGGCTTGATTACTGGCAACGCGCTGTTGCTCGGTGGCTTGCGAAATGGCCTGAGCTAACTGGGTCGTCTGGCCGACTTGTTTGATGATTTCCTCGTTGGCCTGTAAGCTATCCAGCACCATCTTGTCGCCAAGTGCGACCACTTTGATTCCTTCTTCAGTCGCCATTACGCTGCTGGCGGCGGCATGCTGAATCTGACTGACCAGCCCCTGTATTTCGACTGCCGCCACCCGCGACCGTTGGGAAAGCTTGCGCACATGCCCGGCGACCACGGCAAACCTGGCTCCTTCTTCGCCTGCCCCGGCACTTTCGATGGCGGCATTGAGGGCCAGAAGGTGTGTTTCATTCGAGAGTGTATCAATCAAGAGGGTTACTTCGCGGATGCGCTGCGCGACCGAGTTAAGGGCCAGGATGCGATCAGCGATTAGATTTACCTTGTGTCGAATTTCACTCATGGTTTCGCTGGCCCCGTGTAAGGTATCGTAGCCGATAGTAGCACTTTCCAGGGCATTGTTGGCACTTTCGGCTACCAACGAGGCAGAACCGGCAATATGCTGACTCGTATCGGATAGCTCGGCCACCGTCGCCGAAACTTGCGAAACTGCCACCGCTTGCTCGGATAGACTGTTAGCCTGATTATCGCTGGACAGGCCGATTTGCCGACTGGTCTGGCTGATCGTGCCAACCTGCTGCTGGATGCGCGAGATTGCCAGCTTGAGGTTGGCAATTGTACGATTAAAAATCAAGCTTAGCTCTACTACCTCGTCGGCTCCTTTGGGCGGCAACGCTTCGGTCAGATCGCCCGCCGCAATTCGGCGTAGGCGACCGGCCAGCATTGCCAGTGGTCGGGCAACCATCTGGGCGATCAGCCAGGCAAGGATGACGGCCAGCAAAAACAACAAAAATGAAATGATCAGGTACGTAATCCGGGCTGTTTCGATCTGGTTCAGGTAGGCTGAGGTGGCGGCAGAAGCCGAGGCCACCCGCTCTCTGGTAAAAATGTCGGTATCCTGAGCTAATAAATCAAAGTCGGCCCGCAAGCTTTGATAGACTTCGCGTTCTTCAGTTAGATTACCCAGTTTGCCTTGATTTTGGAATAAGCGCAACCCAAGCGCATTGTAAGCTGCGTTGATTTTGTCGAAGTGTGGTCTCGCCTCGTCACCGTTAGGGAAATTAGGGGTCGCTTCAGTTAGTAAAACTAAGGTGCGCTTGCGGTTAGCTTCTAAATAACGCTGAGTGTTGGAAATATTCTTGTCTAAAAACAACTCAAGTGTATCAATTTGTTGGGAGACGTTGGACTGCAAAGTTTTGGCGGTTTCTACCTGCCGTACCCGCAAAAGTTGTTGCTGATTGCTACTATCGGCTGCTCCCAGCGATAGGTTAGTGCCTATTCCGGTTGCCAGCATCAAGATCGCCAGGCCCACAAAGGCCCAGAATATGCGCCCATTTAAGCGTCGTAAAGAAAAATATTGCAAACGCGACATCAAGCATCCTCGTTGAGCCGGGTGGTTGACCCGCACTCCTGATTAAAAAGCTAGAAAGTGGAAGTGCTTTGATCAGTTTTTGATGAAGCCATAATAGCACATTACCTTGCGCAGGCAAAGAGGGGGTGTGACACAGATTTTTGCAAAAGGGTAGACAAAGCGAAAATAAAGCGGTAGGCTAGGCCAAAGGAGAAAAGAAAAACTATGCCAAACCTAGCCGAAAAAAAGGCCGAGTGGAATGAAGTAGCCGCTAAAATATTTG